>SEBM01000123.1 GCA_004296145.1 Flavobacterium sp. | reverse complement strand
TTATTAATCTGAATATATTAAAAATCTGTGTTAATCCGTGTCTTCGCGATAGCGAATCCGTTTCATCCACGTTAAAATTGAATCAGCTTTTGCCTAGCTAAAATTTATTTATACAATAAAGACAATCGAATCAAAAGCAATTCACTTTAAAAAAAATAATGCTAATTTTGCGGTATGATTCGAATAACGCTAATTGGTTCAGGAAATGTTGCACAGCATTTAATTAAGGCTTTCACTAAAAGTGAACTTATCGAAATCGTGCAGGTTTTTTCCAGAAAAAAAGAAACTTTAGCACATCTGCTCGATTCGGATAAAATTGCAACGGATTTTTCTGAATTAAAAAAATCAGACCTCTATATTATAGCTGTTTCTGACAATGCTATTTCAGAAGTTTCATCGCAATTACCTTTTCAAAATCAATTGGTTGTGCATACTTCGGGTACTGCCCCGCTCGATGCTTTAGATTCTAAAAACAGAAAAGGCGTTTTTTACCCGTTACAGACATTTTCTAAAAATAAAGAAGTTGATTTCTCTGAAATTCCGTTTTGTCTGGAAGCTGAAAATCAGCCTGATTTTGATATCTTAGAAACTGTGGCTAAAAGCATTTCAAATGCTGTTTTTGCAATTAGTTCAGAACAACGAAAAGCGCTGCATGTTTCGGCTGTTTTTGTCAATAATTTTACAAATCACTTATATCAGATTGGACAGGAAATCTGCGAAGAACATCAGGTTCCGTTTGAAATTTTAAAACCGCTGATTCAGGAAACTTCTGAAAAAATAAAAACACTAAATCCGGCTGATGCACAAACCGGACCTGCAAAACGCAATGATTCTAATACAATTCAGGCTCATTTGGAATATCTTACCAACGAAAATCAAAAAAACATCTATAAAATATTAACCCAATCTATACAAAATAATGGCAAAGAGTTATAAAGAAATAATGAACGACATCAATACATTTATATTTGACGTTGATGGCGTACTTACAGACAGTTCTGTTTTTGTAACCAGCGAAGGAGAAATTCTTCGTACGATGAATATTCGTGACGGTTATGCAATGAAAGCTGCCGTAGAAAGCGGCTATAATGTTTGTATTATTTCTGGCGGAAGCAATGAAGGTGTTCGTGTTCGTTTACGTAATTTAGGAATCAAAGACATTCATTTAGGAACTCCTGACAAGGTTAAAACATTTAAAGAATATATTGATCAGTATAATGTCACAGCTGAAAATGTATTATATATGGGAGATGATATTCCGGATTATCATGTTATGAAATTAGTTGGTTTGCCTACTTGCCCACAAGACGCAAGCCCTGAAATTAAAAACATCTGTCGTTATATTTCGCACGTAAAAGGCGGAAGAGGCGCTGCACGCGACGTAATCGAACAAGTGATGAAAGTACAGGGAAAATGGATGGAACATTTTAATGGACAACACGATTAATTAGTTATAAATTGTGAGTTATGAATTTTGAAGTAAACCTTTGAACCTTTGTAACTCTGAACCTTTGCACCTTAAAAAAATGAAATTCCTCAAACTCATTCGATACAAAAACTTACTTATGCTTGCTTTTATGCAGCTTTTATTTCGTTATGCCTTTTTAAAGCAGCAGGATGTTCCGCTGGCTTTGGCCGATTGGCAATACGGCTTATTGGTTTTAAGTACCGTTCTGATAGCTGCCGCAGGTTATGTGATCAACAATATTTATGATGTTGCAACAGATACGATTAATAAGCCAAATGATGTTGTTATTGGAAAAGGAATCTCAGAAACAGCAGGTTATAATATCTATATTGCGCTTAATATTACCGGTGTTGCTATTGGTTTTTATATCTCTAATATAATCATGAGACCTGGTTTTGCTACACTTTTTATTTTGATTGCTTCCTTGCTGTATTTTTATACAATATCATTGAAACAGATTATGATTTTGGGCAATGTTATTGTGGCATTATTATTGGCTTTTAGTGTAATTATCATTGGCGTTTTTGATCTTTTTCCGGCTACAACCGAAGAAAATCGTGCGCAGATGGCAAGCTTATTTTCTATTTTGCTTGATTATGCCTTATTTGCTTTTATGATTAATTTTATTCGCGAAATGATTAAAGATATTGAAGATGTAAATGGCGATTATAATCAGGGAATGAATACGTTGCCAATTGCAATCGGAATTAACAGAACGGCAAAAATAGCGTTGGGTTTTGCCATTATTCCGTTTATATTGTCGTTACTTTATATCAACAAATACTTTGTCGAAAATAACCTTTTCATTATTACAGGATATGCTTTTGCTTTTGTTTTGGCACCATTATTATATTTTATTGTCAAAATATTTACTGCCAAATCGCAAAAGGATTTTCATCATTTGAGTAACGTCTTAAAATTAATTTTGCTTTTCGGAATTTTATCAATTTTGGTTATCGCCTTAAATATCAAATACAATGCTTAAAGAAAAACTTAAAAAATACACTTTAATACTTGCTTCCGGATCACCTAGAAGACAACAGTTTTTTAAGGATATGGATTTGGATTTTGAAATCAGACTTAAAGATATTGAAGAAATATATCCACCGGAATTAAAAGCGGTAGAAATAACCGATTATCTGTCTGAACTAAAGGCAAATGCTTTTGATGGAGAATTAAAAGAAAATGAAATTTTAGTAACCAGCGACACTATTGTATGGCATCAGGAAAAAGCTTTAGGGAAACCTAAAAATGCCGAAGAAGCTTTTGAAATGATAAAATCAATGTCGAATACGACACATGAAGTTTTTACATCGGTTTGTTTTAAAACCAATTCTGGTTCTTCGGTTATAAATGATGTTACCAAAGTTACTTTCAAGGATTTGTCTGATGACGCTATTTTGTATTATATAGAAAACTACAAACCTTATGATAAAGCTGGTGCATACGGCATTCAGGAATGGTTTGGTTTTATGGCAGTTACAAAAGTAGAAGGTTCTTATACCAATGTTATGGGGCTTCCGACAGCTAAAGTTTACGAATATTTGAGTACTTTAGTGTAAAAAATAAATTTATGTTTTCTTTTAAAGAATATAGTCAGGAAATTTTAGCCACCATCATCCTTATAATTACCTTAATAGCTTTGAGGATGATTGTTGCCAAACTGATTCGCAGTTTTGCCAAATCAAGCCATTTATTAGAACATCGTACTAATTTGGTAATCAAATATATTCAGATATTAATGAATATACTGGTGACCATTAGTTTGATTATAATTTGGGGTGTAGACACCAAAGATATTTTTATAACAGTTTCTTCTATCGCCACCGTAATTGGCGTGGCCATGTTTGCGCAATGGTCTATTTTGAGCAATATTACTTCGGGAATGATTTTATTTTTCTCATTTCCTTTTAGAATTGGTGATACGATTAAAATTCATGATAAAGACTTTCCTATCGAAGCTGAAATTGAAGACATTAGCGCCTTTCATGTTAATCTGAGAACACGCGAAGGCGAAAAAATTATTTTTCCAAACAATTTATTACTTCAAAAAGGAATTTCAATTATTCCTACTCCATACGAAGACAAAGAGTTTTTTGACTAACTGAATGGGAATTTTATAAACTAAAGCAGGAAACGTAAAACAATATTCTTTAAATAAAGTATAATATTTGTTTAACAAAAACTCTTTATTTTTCTAATTCCATATACAAAATGACTCAGCCGGTTAAATTGCCTTTTTATGCTAAACTTTCTTTGATTTTAGTAAGTTTATTATGTTTTGCATTTATTTTCTGCATCGGAAAAGATATACTTACACCTGTATTAATGGCCTTTTTATTTGCCGTTTTATTACTTCCTGTATTTACTTTATTAAATGGAAAACTTAAGTTGCCAAGGCATCTTTCGGCCTTACTTTGTGTATTACTTTTTGCTTCGTTCATTATTGGTATTCTGGTCTTTATCTCTTATGAAGTAACCGACATGGCCAATGATTTTGAAACTATTAAAAAAAATGCAAATAGTTTTATTGTAGACATTCATAAATATATAAAGGATAATTTTAATGTAAGTATCGGAGAACAAAAGAAATATATCGATACTGTGACGAAGGATTCTGTTCAGAACGGAAAAGCAACGATAGGTTCTTTCATAATATCGGTAAGTGATCTTTTATTAGATTGTACTATTATTCCAATTTATACGTTTTTGTTTCTGTTATATAAAGATCATTTTATATTGTTCCTTGTAAAATTGGTCAGCAAAGAAAATCACGCTTCATTAAAAGATATTTTGTCACAAATAAAAGTTTCCATAAATAATTATATAGTGAGTTTAATTCTGGAAATGATTGTCGTTTCTGTATTAACGAGTTTAGGTCTTTGGATTATCGGGGTTAAATATTTTATCCTTTTGGGGCTTATTACCGGAATCTTAAACCTTATTCCGTATATCGGAATTACAGCTGCCGGAATAATTACAATTCTGGCCTCTCTTACAGGATCTGCAGAAACTTCACTGATACTTGGAATTTTGATTGTAAACCTAATTGTGCAATTAATTGACAATAACTTACTTGTGCCATTAATTATTAATTCTAAAGTAGAAATTAACGCTTTTGTATCTATTATGGGAATTATTGTGGGCGGTGCCGCAGCGGGAATAGCAGGCATGTTTCTGGCAATTCCGCTTCTGGCTATCCTTAAAATTATTTTTGACAGAATAGAATCGTTAGAACCCTGGGGTTATCTGATGGGCAATCATATGCCTAAAAGGTTTATCTGGAGAATCAGAAAAGCAAAAGTTGAAAATTAAAATTAAAACGTTTTAAAATATCAGCTTTAATTAGCGTAAATTCATATAAAAAACATCTGTACAAGTCAAAATATTTTTGAATGCTTAAAAAATTAAAAATAGTAATTTCTGTTTTACTTTGCCTTTGTTTACAAAGCGTTTGTGCGCAGGTAAACAAGCCAAAAAAGGAAACAAAAAAAGACAGCGCAGCAGTTTATAAAAAAATTCAGAATTATTCTAAAAAACGTAAATTCACCAAAGCATTGCATAAATTGCTTTTCAGGGCAAACAAACCTAAAAAGAAAGAAGCTGAAATTATAGAAAAAGATACGGCAGAATATGATGGCCGAATCATCAGAAAAATAGATATTGTTACACTTGATCCTTTTGGGCAATCGATCACTGATTCAACGCTGATGCCTCGAAACTGGGGTGAAAGAACCGGTAACAAACTTCACTTAAAAACAAAAAAAATAGCAATATATAATTTACTGTTATTTAAAAGAAATTCGGTTTATGATTCTTATAAAGTACAGGAATCTGAACGTCTTATTCGTTCGCAACGATATGTTACAGCAGTAAAAATATCAAAAAAAGCTGTCAAAGAAACTGATTCTGTCGATATAAGCATCAGGGTGCTTGATTCATGGAGTACTATTCCACGTTTTTCTATTTCGAGTAGCCGTGTTTCTTTGGGTTTTAAAGAAAAAGACTTTTTTGGAAGCGGACAGCAGCTGGACTATCGTTTTACAAATCGTTTTGATGATGGCGCAAATGGTAATGATGTGACGTATACTGTACCAAATATTACCAATACTTATGTTAGTGCTACAGTTAAGTATAATAAGGATCTTGACGATAATTATAATAAAAGTATTGATTTCGAGCGTGCCTTTTATTCTCCGTTGACCAAATGGGCCGGAGGAATTTTAGTGGGGCAAAGCTTTAAAAGAGATTCTATACAAGGTCCTGATTCAATCTATAAATTTCAGCCTTTCAAACATAATTATCAGGATTTCTGGGTCGGAAAAGCATCTAAGGTTTTTGAAGATGAAAATAATGGGGTTACAAATCTTATCGTTTCCGCAAGATTCCTGAATATAAATTATAAAGAAAGTCCATCGTTTGAATATGACCCGATAGATTTTTATTCTGACGAAAAACTTATTTTGAGCGGCGTTGGAATCAACACCCGTAAATTCGTCAAAGAAACTTATATTTTTAGAAATGGCCAGACAGAAGACGTCCCGATTGGACGAATTTATGGGGTAACGTTTGGTTATCAATATAAAAACACATTCTGGCGACCGTATGTTGGTGCACAATTTTCTTTTGGAAATTATTACAGACTTGGATTCCTGAGTATGAATTTTGAGGCGGGAACTTTTTTCCATCAGTCAAAAACGTATCAGACAGCTTTTTTGTTTGAATCTAATTATTTTACAAAATTATACAGCATCGGCAGATGGAAATTGAGACAGTTCGTGAATCCAAAAGTTGTTATTGGAATGAACCGGGCAGATGCACTTACAGACGAATTGAATATAAATGAACAAAACGGATTGGCGGGTTTTAATGAAGCATTGTATGGAACAAATAAAATGGTTTTGTCGCTCCAAACACAAACCTACTCCCCTTATGTTCTCTGGGGTTTTCGTATGAATCCGTTTTTTAATTACGGCATAGCAGTTTTAGGAGGCTCTCATGATTCCATGCTTAGAAATAAAGCCTATTCAAAAATTACTTTGGGTTTAGTAATCAGTAATGATTATCTGGTATTCAGTTCGTTTCAAATATCACTGTCATATTATCCAAGTATTCCTTTTGACGGTAATAATGTAATCAAAACCAACACTTTTGAAACTACAGATTTTGGTTTGCAGAATTTTGAGCTCGCAAAACCAAGAGTTGTAGAATATAGATAGACATGAAAATGTTTTTTGAAATTTTAATACTTTTAAAAAATATCAACTTTTTTTTCGTGTTTTAAAGTATTTGGTAAGTTTTTAAAAATCAAACATTTCCCTTATTCTTGGAAAGAAAAATATCGACGAAATACATGGTTTATTCGTCAAAACACATTCGGTTTTTATTTTTGGCACAGTATGTGACTATCGTTAATTAAGAATAAAATTAACATAAAAACAAAAAAAATGAAAACAGTTAAGATAGCAATCGCAGGTCTTTTTCTTTTGATTGCAAATGCCACGCAAGCCCAAGTATCTGTAAACGTAAACATTGGCACTCCTCCGGCCTGGGGTCCTGCCGGTTATTCAGAAATGGAATATTATTATTTACCAGACGTTGAAGCATATTATGATGTCAGAGCTTCTCAATTTATTTATTTTGGAGGAGGAAGATGGGTTAGAGCAACTCGTTTGCCAAGACACTATCGTAACTATGATTTGTACGGAGGATATAAAGTAGTTTTAAATGATTACCACGGTAGAACTCCTTATACTTACTTTGACAGACACAGAGTTAAATATTATAAAGGATATCACGGTGCTCCACAAAGACCATACAGAGCAAGACCGGTTTATGGATATAATAATCGTCATGATCACAGAGATGACCATCGTCATCATGATAAACACCACGACAAACATGACAGACATGATGATCATGGACATGGTCGCGGTCCGGGAAGAAGATAACACTAAATCAGGAGTTTATAAAAAAGAGGGTATCAAAAATTTGATATCCTCTTTTTTTTTATAATTAAATTTAAGATATTTAGTTAAAAAACAGCATTAAATGTAAATAACTGACTAACAATAAGTTTAATTAAAAATTTAACAAATTATACCCTATTTTGTTATAAAAAAAATTTATTTTTGCCCAAAATTTAAAAACCACATTATTTATGAAGAAGAGTGTTTATTTATTTTCATTTTTAGCAATGTCACTTTTTATCGCTTGTGACAATAACGATGATAACGCAAATGATAATCAGTCAATAAATAACATTACAATTACTACAGATCAGGCAACTTTGAACAAAAGGCTTGATTATACTAACTCTGGAGTAATTTCATTAGAAAACAGTTCTGCAACCGGGAAATTCGCTGCAAGCGCTATTACAACCTTCCCGTTGGTACAAATTGCAGAAATAAACCCGCCGGTTGACAGCAACGGAAAGAAACTACAGGCAAGCCATGTTACAGTAAATGGTAACTATGCTTATGTTTCTTACATTACAAGAGGCGATGTTTATTCAGGAGCTATTGATGTTATTGATGTTTCTGATCCTTACAAGCCAAAATTGATTACTTCGGCTTTAATTCCTAATACCGATATTACATCTCTTACTTATTCAAACGGAAATTTAATTATTGGTGCAGCAAAAGATGTTGACAAAGATCCATTACTTAAAAATAATCCGGCTATAATAATCAACATGCAATTAAGCTCTGGTTTACTTACTGATAATTATAAAGTTAATTATTTAGAAAGCAGAGTTACAACAGATGTTGCAGCCAATTCGACTTCTTATTTTGGAGTAACCGGAGATAACGGAAGTTTATTCAAAATAAATAGCTCGACAAAAACCACTGAAAATAAAGTTGCGGTAGCAGATTTGCGTTCTGTAGCTTTGAGCGGTGACAAAGTAGTAACGCTAAGCGGAACTAAAGGTGTAAATATCTATAATCAGTCAACACTAGCTTTGCAAAAAAGCTTTTCAACAGCTGCAGATGTTAGCGGTGCCAAAAGAACTATGGATTTTGACGGAACAAAACTTTTAGTATCTGAAGGAAACAGCGGTCTAGGTATTTATGACATCAACAGCGGATCTAAACTACAAACTCTTGCTATACCAACTGCAGGTGAAGATAATGTAACAAATGCTGTTTCTGTAAATGATGGTTATGCATTTGTTGCCAATGGTGCACTTGGACTTAATGTTTATCAAACAGGTTCTCAGCTTAATTTAATGGGAGCTCTTGGAATTGCAGGTTCTTCTAATTACGTAAAATCAAGCGGAAATTATATTTATGTTGCCAGCGGAACGGGTGGTTTGAAAATCATCAAGATGGAAAAACCAAATACTACATTTGCAAGCTGCACATCTTACGGAATATACAATCAGGGAAGAGATTTGATTTTAAATTCTAACGAAATTAAATCGTATGCCGGAGCAACTGCTATCAATTCAGCTATTGTAAATTCTGGTGCTGTTTTAACACATTGTGGTTCTATTGCAGTTCTTAGTAATTTAACTTTAAACAGCGGCGGTACATTTAATATGAGAGGAAGTTTATCTCAAGGTAAATATCAGCAGTCAAACCCAACAGAACTTATCATTAATAGTAATTCGCTATTGCAGATTGAAGGTTCGGTTGTAATCTGGGGAGATTTAAGATTAAACAGCGGTGCTAAAATTAATTTCATCGGAACCGATTCTTCTATCACCATTTATGGAAAAGTTACAAAAGGAAGCAATGTAACGATTACCGGAACTTATAAAGACACGGAAAATAAATTGAAATAACAGAATCACTTAAGTGATACTAAATCATAGTTTTAAAATGGAATATCTAAATTAAGATATTCCATTTTTTTATTACCAGAGTTTATTTTCAAATAAAAAACAGAATCTTACCTTATTTTAATATAAATATGTCTTATATTTGCATTGTATTTCTT
>SEBM01000673.1 GCA_004296145.1 Flavobacterium sp. | reverse complement strand
TTTTATCAAGAGATAATGATATTGCGAATTATATTTTACAGAAGAACCATAAAAATTACCATAAGTCTAAGTTTCAATCTGTTTATCTTTCAAAATATTTAGGTAAAGGACTTTTGACAGTTGATGGAGATTTTTGGTTAAAACAAAGAAGACTTATTCAACCGGCTTTTCATAAGCAAAAGATGAATCAGTTGGTTGAAAATATGCAGGAAACTATTGTTTCTGAGTTGGACAATATAGGTCAAGATCAGGAAGTAGATCTTTTTCCTGTAATGAGTGAAGTGGCTTTTAATGTCGTTGCAAAATCATTATTTCAATTTTCTATATCAGAAGAGAAACTAAATCGAATTAAATTTATCATTGAAGAAGTTCAAAACTTTCTAATCAAAGAAATTCGACTTCCACACAAAGCATGGTGGTTTTCATTAAGCGGACAGGTAAAAAAGAATCTGGAACTTGCTGAAGAAAATAACAGGATTATCCAAGAAATTATTGAAGAGCGATCTTCTTCAAAAATTGAAACTAATGATTTACTTAACATGCTTCTTGAAACCCGATATGAGGATACCGGAGAAGGAATGTCAATAAGTCAATTAATAGACGAAATTAAGATTCTTTTTATTGCCGGGCATGAAACAACAGCGAATGCTTTGACTTTTACACTCTTTCTTTTGGGTAATAATCCGGAAGTGCAAGAACTGGTTTTTCAGGAAATTACTAAAGTTGAGTCAGAAACTGAAGATGTTGTTGAACAACTTCAGAAAATGACTTATACAAATGCAGTTTTAAATGAGTCTATGCGCCTGTATCCACCTGCATGGATTACAGATCGACAAAATGTTGAAGATGATACTTTGGGACAGTTTAATATAAAAAAGGGTACTTTAATAGGTGTTTCATTTTATGAATTGCACCGAAATCCTAAATATTGGAATAATCCGGATGAGTTTATACCGGAACGTTTTCTCGGAGATCAAAAGAAAAATTCCATGCAATATTTTTATCCTTTTGGCGCCGGACCAAGAATGTGTATTGGTGCCGGTTTTGCTATTTATGAAATGTGTTTAGCCATTTCGCACATTGTTAAAAATTACAACATTATTTCAAGTAATAATATTGCCAATTTTAATCCATTAATTACATTGAAGCCTGTAGATGTTAAGGTTGTTTTTTCAAAAAGGTAATGATTAATTCCAAAGAAAAATATTCAAAATTTATAAAAGAGGAAGCTAAAAGGCTTGGTTTTTTATCTTGTGGTATATCAAAAGCTGGTTTTTTGGAAGAAGAAGCTCCCCGCCTTGAAAATTGGCTCAATAAAAATCATAATGGTCAAATGGCATACATGGCCAACTATTTTGATAAGCGTTTAGATCCGACTTTATTAGTTGATGATGGAAAAAGTGTTGTATCGCTCTTACTAAATTATTACCCTGAAACATCCCAAAATAATGAAAGTTTTAAGATTTCAAAGTATGCTTATGGGCAGGATTATCATTTAGTAATTAAAGAGAAATTAAAAGAGTTTTTGCATTCCATACAAGAAAATATTGGAGAAGTGTCGGGTCGAGCTTTTGTTGATTCTGCTCCTGTTTTAGACAAGGCTTGGGCAGCAAAAAGCGGTTTAGGATGGATTGGTAAAAACAGCAACTTAATTACACAAAAAATAGGATCTTTTTATTTTATCGCTGAGCTTATTATTGACTTAGAGTTAGAATACGATCATGCCACAACCGATCACTGCGGTTCTTGTACTGCATGTATTGATGCTTGTCCTACACAGGCTATTGTTGCTCCATATGTAGTAGATGGAAGCAAATGTATTTCTTATTATACTATAGAACTAAAAGAAAATATTCCTTTTGAAATGAAAGGGAAATTTGATGAATGGATGTTTGGCTGCGACACTTGCCAGGATGTTTGTCCCTGGAATCGATTTTCTAAACCTCATTCAGAACCATTATTTAATCCTAATCCTGATTTACTTTCATTCTCAAAGAAAGACTGGATTGAAATTACTGAAGAAACCTTCAAAACTGTCTTTAAA
>SEBM01000672.1 GCA_004296145.1 Flavobacterium sp. | reverse complement strand
ACCCAATGGTATATACTGGTAAAAGAAAATATTATATCTTTGAACGAATTGTAATACTTTGTTTTGCAATATGTTATACTTTTTTAACAATCCTTTTCAGTAAACGCCAATTCATTCAAGATTTAAATGCGATTTTAAGAATTCAATCTTACTCAATAAATCATTAATTTAAATATCATCAAATGAATATCAAATCAAAACTTCGTTTAATACCATTTTTTCTATTGGTATTAGTGTACAGTTGTTCCCCAACAGTAAAGGTTACAACTGATTATGACCATGCAGCTAATTTTAATGAATTTAAAACTTTTGCAGTTTATGATTTAAAAGCACAGGAAGGTCAGGTGAATCAACTCAATGTTGATCGGGTAACAAATGCTATTAGGTCAGAAATGACGGCAAAAGGTTTTACTGAAACATCAAATAATCCGGATCTGAAAGTAAATGCTGTCTCCATCTTAAAAAACAAACAGTCTATTAGTGCTGACACCAATTTTTACGGGTACGGTGGCATGTACCGTCCATATGGATATTGGGGCGGTGGTGCAATGATGGGAGGTGCCAATACCACCTATAATACGTACGATTATGTAGATGGTTCTCTGATAATTGACATTGTTTCTGCCAAAACTCAAAAGTTGGTATGGCAGGGTGTAGGTAACTCTCAGATAGACAGTAAACCGGATAATCCGGAAGAATTTATTGTCTCTACGATCAAAAAAATCATGGAAGGTTTTCCTCCGGGTGCGGCCAAAAAATAACTTCTCTAACTTAGTGTAAACAGCTCTGCTTATCTCTTTTAGAGATAAGTATGGCTTCATATCCCCATTAATTAAAAGCTTAGGATCATGCTTGATATAATACTTTCGCTTTTCTTTTTTATAGCAACAATTGTTGGTTTTGCAACTTCTTTTATGGTGCTTTTTTCAAAAAACAATTTTTCAAAAAGCTTTTTTTTGGGAGTGTTCCTTTTTAGTCTTGCCGTTGTAAGCATCTATAATTTTTACCTGGCAGCAAATGTGTTTAAAAATTTCCCCGACTTATTTATCATCACAAAAACGTTTATTTTTTTAGTGGCGCCTTGTTCTTTTTTATATGTCCGAAATGTTTTGTTTTCGGTCAAAACATATAGAAAACATGATTGGCTGCACTTTTTGCCTTTTGTGCTATATTTTTCGCTGACGGTTATTGTCTGTATTACAAATAACACAGAAAGTAAGGTTATTGAATATATTTCTTCAAAAATAAAAAATCCTTTTACAATGCTCAGCCTTACAATTTGGATGTTGTACGCTTTTTGTCAGACGATGATGATTCTAAATTATGATTTGAAAAAACATGCCGGAAATCAATTTAGAAAGCTAAAAATTATTGGCTGGCTAAAGATTTATAACCTGATGATTTTGTTTTTGTTCTCGTCGCTATTTGTTCATTTTTTTCTAATAAACCAATTCATGGGTATTGATTATTCCTGTTATATTTTGATTTCTTCAGTACTCATTTTTACGGTTGGATGGCTCTATTTTAAACCACAGATTTTCTTTGATATAAATCTGAATTTTGAGGTAACAGATGATAAGGCACTCTCAATAGAAGTTCACGAAAGCAAAGATACCTTACCAATAAAAGAACTGACGCCGGAAAAAAGAGAAGAATATCTTTTTACAATGGATGATATTTTTTCTTCCAAAAAACTCTTTCTCAAAAAAGATTTTGTAATACGTGATTTGTCTGAAGAAACAGGAATATCGGTTCATCAGATTTCAAATTTAATAAACTCAGAACTGAACCTTCATTTTCAGGATTATGTAAATCTGAAAAGGATAGAATATTTTAAAGAGAAAATAAATGATCAGGAATGGAAAGATTTATCTCTCGAAGGCATGGCGTGGGCGTCGGGGTTTAAATCCCGTACAACTTGTTTCAGGGCTTTTATAAAACATACCGGAAAATCGCCTTCAGAATATTTTAAAACCATTAAACAAGACTGTGACGAGACAAATGTTTTTTACTTAAAATCTTCGAGCTAAGGCTGATAAAAATG
>SEBM01000671.1 GCA_004296145.1 Flavobacterium sp. | reverse complement strand
GTTTTATAACACTTTCTGAAGATAAAATAAAACAATCTTGGTATTCTAACGACAGTCAAGGAATCATACTTTTTCTGGAACCTACTGATGAATTTTTTGATTACGAAAGTCCAAAAGAAGATAACATCTCATTCAAGACTATTCTACCTTATCTTAAACCTCATAAAAGTAAAATTTACTGGATGTGTTTACTTTTATTATTGGGTACAATTACAACTCTCATTTTTCCAATTTTGACTCAAAAATTGATCGATGAAGGAGTAACTAAAAAAAATCTAAATGTCATAACCTATATTTTATTAGGACAACTGGCGTTTTTCTTTGGAAATATTATATTCGAAGTCATCAGAAACTGGATAACTCTTACTGTTGGCACAAAAATCAATATTCAGATTCTCTCAGATTTCCTAAAAAAATTATTAAAACTGCCCATTAAGTTTTTTGATTCTAAACTTAAAGGAGATTTTAATCAACGAATTATAGATCACGACAAAATAGAGATTTTTTTGACTTCTCAAAGTTTGCCGATAATTTTTTCAGTCGTAACTTTCTCAGTATTCTTTGGGATATTATGGTTTTATAGTTTTCAGATACTTCTGGTTTATATTATTTTGACAGCATTTTCCATAGGCTGGTCATTAATCTGGATGCGAAAGAGAAAAATTCTCGATTATATACGTTTTCAACAACGTAGCGAAAATCAGGAATCTATTTACGAAATGATCAATGGTGTTTCTGAAATGAAGCTAAATGATTTTGAAGACTATAAAAGAAACGAATGGGAAAAAATTCAGGATAAACTCTACAAAATTAACATGCGTATTTTAAAACTGGATCAGATTCAGCTTTCCGGATTTGAATTCTTTAATCAACTAAAAAATATTGTTGTAACATTCCTTGCTGCATATTTTGTCATAAAGGGAAATATGACGATTGGTGCGCTCTTAAGTGTTTCATACATTATTGGTCAGATGAATTCCCCAATCAATCAATTAGTTACGTTTTTCAGATCTTTGCAAGATGCAAAACTGAGTTTATCTAGATTAAATGAGGTTCAAAATCATCCAGAAGAAGAAAAAACAGAGCATCTGCCGCTGATGCATGAAAGGTATACCCATCAAAATAGTATAGAAAAAGGGATTTATTTCAAAAATGTTTCATATCAATATGAAGGCCCGCAGTCTCCGTTTGTTTTAAAAGACATCAGTCTTTTCATTCCGGAAGGAAAAGTGACAGCGATTGTAGGAGCGAGTGGAAGTGGAAAAACAACATTAATGAAAATGCTTTTGAAGTTTTACGAACCGATTTCTGGTAATATTTTCTACAATCACCATGATATCAATGATATTTCACCGTCAGATTTAAGGAAAAATTCTGGTGTTGTAATGCAGGAAGGTTTCATTTTTTCTGATACTATCGAACGGAATATCGCAACGAGTGAGGAAAATATTGACTATGAAAAACTTGAAAAAGCAATGATTACCGCTAATATAAAATCTTTCGTGGATAGTTTGCCTTTAAGTTTAAAAACTAAAATTGGTTCTGCAGGAAACGGACTTTCAGGAGGACAGAAACAAAGAATTCTTATTGCAAGAGCAGTATACAAAAACCCGCACTTTATTTTGTTTGACGAGGCAACTTCGGCTTTGGATGCAGAAAATGAGAAAATTATTCACAATAATCTACAGTCGTTTTTCAAAGGCAAAACGGTGATTATTGTAGCGCATCGTTTGAGTACAGTAAAAAATGCAGATCAAATTATTGTATTAAAAAATGGTGAAATCATAGAATCTGGTAAACATCACGAACTTGTCGAAAAGAAAACAGATTATTTCAATTTAGTAAGAAATCAGTTAGAACTTGGCAATTGAGAGGTAATTATTATTACTTGTAAACAATTATAATAATCAAATAAAAATGGTGTCAACTGTCTATTGTTGCGCCATTTTGCTGTATTTTAATCAGGACAATGACAACTCCTCAATGCTGCAACGTGATAGGTTTTTATATATTTTAATAAGTCATCTTTAATTAGAGGCATATAT
>SEBM01000122.1 GCA_004296145.1 Flavobacterium sp. | reverse complement strand
AGTTTTTCTGTATAAATAGCTTTTTTTGTAATTTGCTAGATCAACAGTTAAAATATGAAAAAGCATTCTGCTAAAGCGTTATTGACAATTGCCCTGTTTGTGATATTTTCTTCCGTTTGGGGACAACAAACAGTATCTGAAAAAGCAAATATTTACAATTACCATGATGCATTTTCACATCATTTCTATAGTAAAAATGGTACGCCAACTCGTACAGCAACTGGCCAGTCCGGACCTCAATACTGGCAGAACAGAGCCGATTATCAATTAACAGTAAAATTAAACGAAACAACAAATGAACTTGTTGGTACAGATGAAATTACTTATACAAATAATAGTCCCGACAGATTATCATTTTTATGGTTGAATTTAGATCAGAATTTGTTTAAAGATGATTCGAGAGGAAATGCAGTAGTTCCTTTAGAAGGAAGTCATAACGGTGCTCAGGGCCAGATTTTTGATGGCGGAAATAAAATTAAATCCGTAAAAATAGTTTTTAATAAAAAAGAAATAACAGCAAAATATAGTATAACAGATACGAGAATGCAGGTTTTCCTTCCGGAAGAACTGGCTTCAAAAGGAGGATCTGTAAAAATTAAAATTGAATTTTCTTTTATTGCTCCTTCTGACGGATCGAACAGAATGGGAGTTTTAGAAACCAAAAATGGAAAAATCTTCACGATTGCCCAATGGTATCCAAGAATGTGTGTCTATGATGATGTAAGAGGTTGGAACACGGCTCCTTATTTAGGCGCTTCTGAGTTTTATCTGGAGTATGGAAATTTTGATGTAATAATTACGGCACCATCAAATCATTATGTTGTGGGTTCCGGAGAATTGATGAATGGTGCAGAAGTATTATCTCCTGAACAATTTAAACGTTATAAAGAAGCTTCGCAAAGTGATAAAACAGTTATAATCCGTTCGGCTGATGAAGTTAATGCAACTGCAAATACAAATTCAGTTTTAGAAAAAACATGGCATTATCAAATGAATAATGCACGTGATTTTTCCTGGGCATCTTCTCCGGCATTTATTTTAGACGGAGCAAAAATAAACCTGCCAAGTGGTAAAAAATCATTCGCATTATCTGCATACCCGGTTGAAAGCAACGGAAACGATGCTTACGGCCGTTCTACCGAATATGTAAAAGCAGCAATTGAAAATTATTCTGAGCAATGGTTTGAATATCCTTATCCGACAGCCACAAACGTTGCAGGAAATGAAGGCGGAATGGAATATCCCGGAATTGTTTTCTGCGAATGGAAATCAAAAGGAAAGCGTTTATGGGGTGTTATAGATCATGAATTCGGGCATACCTGGTTTCCGATGATTGTAGGATCAAACGAACGATTATTTGGCTGGATGGATGAAGGTCTTAATACTTTTATCAATACGCTAAGTTCAGATGTTTTTAATAACGGAGAGTATAAAGATCAGCCGGCAGATTTGCATAATATGGCAGAAATGTATACCCGTCCTGATTTAGAAACTATAATGAGTTCTCCAGATAATATGAAAGAAGATAATTTTGGAATATTATGCTATATGAAACCAAGTGCAGGTTTAGTAATCTTAAGAGAACAAATATTAGGAAAAGAACGTTTTGATACTGCTTTTAAAACCTATATAAAAAACTGGGCTTATAAACATCCGCAACCCGATGATTTCTTCAGAACTATGGAAAATGTTGCAGGAGAAGATTTAAGCTGGTTCTGGAGAAGTTGGTTTGTAAACAACTGGCGTTTTGATCAAGGCATTAAATCTATTAAATATGTAAAAAATGATCCTGCAAAAGGAGTAATTGTTAAAGTAGAAAATTTAGATAAAATACCAATGCCAATTGTTTTGGATATAAAAACAAAAAGCGGAAAAGTTACCAGAGTTAAATTGCCTGTAGAAATCTGGCAACGTAATAATGACTGGTCTTTCAAACATAATTCAACAGAAGAAATTGAAAGTATAACGCTGGATCCTGATCATGTTTTTCCTGATTATAACGAAAGCAATAACGTTTGGACAGCAGGAAAAGGGATAGTAGAAAAAGACATTATTCTGGATGATTATTTAGGTAAATATGTTACGGCTCAATTTGCCTTTACAATTGAATTAACAGAAGAAAATAGTGTTTTAACAGCCGAACTTCCAAATTATCCTAAATTTGGTATTGAACCAGTTGTAAACGAAAAAAATACATTTGAGTCAGCCCAAGCCGGATTAAAATTTAAATTTAATGAAGCTAAAAATGGCTTTGATATGATTTTCACAGATGACGAAAAAGTAATTCCTTTCACCAAAAAATAAATAAAGGTTTTTAGAACCTCGATAATTATAATTACAGTCTTTCAAATCTCAGGTTTCAAGTTCCAGGTTTCAAGTTCCAGGTTTCAAGTTCCAGGTTTCAAGTTCCAGGTTTTGGATACAGAAAAAACTCAGAACCTCAGTAGCTTAGAATCTTAGCGCCTTAAAAAAAAAACAACATTACATTAAAAAAATGTTAGAATTTTAATTTTTTGTTTTGAAAAATAAAAAATAGTGTACATTTGCAGCGATGAATAAAATAAGTTTACATATAACTTCTTTGTCACGGACAAACTCACCGATTACTTCTCCCGAAGTACGGACACTATCTCTATAGTATCCACTGAGTTTTTCGCCCGTATATTTATTCATATCCATTTTTCATTTTGAAATCACATAATTTGTCCATTGGACAAACATATCCTAAAAGTATATATTATTTTTTGAATTTTCTGAATCAACTTTTTGATTTTGAGAATGTTACTTCTATTTTGTCTATTTTTATTGGATTTTTTTCCGGATTTCAAAACAAACAACAAGTTTTAATTTTTAACTCTAACTTCAATAATTGAAATGAAGATCTCTATTGTTGTAACCCAGGAAGAACACTTCAAATTCGCACAGGAAATTTGCGATACGATAGAATCATCTGCCTTGTTAAGAGGTACGGGGATTGCTAAAAGAACTCCTGAGTACATTCAGAAAAAAATGGCAAACGGTGATGCAATGATTGCACTGGCTGATGGAAAGTTTGCAGGTTTTTGTTACATAGAAAGCTGGCAGCACGGAAAATTTGTAGCCCATTCGGGATTAATTGTACATCCTGATTACAGAAGTTTAGGTTTGGCTAAAAAGATAAAATCAAAGGTTTTTGATTATTCACTGGAGAGATTTCCTGATGCTAAAATATTTGGTATTACAACCGGTTTGGCCGTTATGAAAATCAATTCTGAGCTGGGATATAAACCCGTTCCTTTTTCAGAATTAACAACCGATCCAAGTTTTTGGGCGGGCTGTAAAACTTGTACGAATTTCCAAATACTGCAAAGCAAAGAAAACAAAATGTGTCTTTGTACCGGAATGTTATACGACCCAAAAGAAAAACAAAAAAATCCGCCGAGACACCCTTTTAATGAGGCAGTTTTAAAAAGGCTGAAAAAAATCAAACAAGCTTTATTTTTAAATAAATTATTGTCATTGTTTGTTTAACAAATTAATTAGAGAAAATCTCAAACTGCTACATACGAAAGTATTAGCCTAAATTATAAAAAATGAAAAAAGTAGTATTAGCTTATAGCGGAGGATTAGATACCTCGTATTGTTTGAAATATTTAAAAAATGAAAAAGGATACGAAGTTCACACTGTTCTTGTAGACACAGGAGGATTTTCTGCTGAAGAATTAACAGCTATTGAATCAAGAGCTTACGAATTAGGAAGCGCGCAACACGCGAACCTAACCATCGTAGACAAATATTATGATAAAGCAATAAAATATTTGATTTTCGGAAACGTATTAAAAAACAATACTTATCCATTATCAGTAAGTGCAGAGCGTGTTTTTCAAGCAATTGAAGCTATAAAATACGCTAAAAAAGTAGGAGCAAGCGCCATCGCACACGGAAGCACAGGTGCAGGAAATGACCAAATTCGTTTTGATTTGATTTTCCAAACCATTGCTCCGGAAATCGAAATCATTACTCCAATTAGAGATTTAAAACTATCAAGACAAGAAGAAGTAGATTATTTAGCTCAAAACGGAGTACATTATTCTTGGGAAAAAGCACAATATTCTATCAATAAAGGACTTTGGGGAACAAGTGTTGGAGGAAAAGAAACTCTAACTTCTTCAAAACCATTACCAAGTGAAGCTTATCCTTCGCAATTGCAAAAAGAAGGTGAAGAAAAAGTGACTTTACATTTTGAGCAAGGAGAATTAGTTGGTCTTAACGGAAAAACGGATAAACCTTCAAACAATATTGTTGAGTTAGAAAAATTAGCAAACGCTTACGCAATCGGAAGAGATATTCATGTAGGTGATACGATTATCGGTATTAAAGGTAGAGTTGGTTTTGAAGCCGCAGCACCTTTAATTATTATCAAAGCGCACCATTTATTAGAGAAACACACTCTTGGAAAATGGCAGCAATATTGGAAAGAACAACTAGGAAACTGGTACGGAATGTTATTTCACGAAGGTCAATTTTTGGATCCAGTTATGAGAAACATCGAAACTTTCCTGCAGGACACACAAAAAACAGTAAACGGAACTGTAACCGTTTCTTTAAAACCATATCATTTCTCACTTGACGGAATCGAATCTGAAAATGATTTAATGAACACAGGTTTCGGTCAGTATGGCGAAATGAACAATGCCTGGACATCAGACGATGCAAAAGGATTTATTAAGATTTTGGGAAATGCTCAAAACATCTTTTCATCTGTAAATAAATTAGACCATGATTAATGTCGGAATTATTGGTGGTTCGGGCTACACAGCCGGAGAACTCATCAGAATTTTAATGTATCATCCAAAAGTAAACATCGATTTTGTTTACAGTACAACAAATGCTGGAAAACCGCTTTCTGTGGCACACCACGATTTGATGGGCGATATCGAAATGAACTTTACTGATGAAATCAATCCAAATGTAAATGTGGTATTCTTGTGTTTAGGTCACGGAAAATCGATTTCATTTTTAAAAGAAAATCAGTTTGCAAGTCATACCAAAATCATTGATTTAGGAAATGATTTCAGATTGAACAAAGATGCTCATTTTGAAGGAAAAGATTTCGTTTACGGCTTACCTGAAATCAACAAAACAGAAATTAAAAAAGCAGATTATATCGCAAATCCAGGTTGTTTTGCAACTGCTATTCAATTGGCATTATTGCCTTTAGCAAAAAATAATCTATTGAATAATGATGTTCATATTAATGCGACAACTGGTTCGACAGGAGCAGGAGTAAGTCTTTCTGAAACATCTCATTTCAGCTGGAGAAATAATAATTTTTCGCATTATAAAGCTTTTGAACACCAGCATTTAGGTGAAATTGGAGAAAGTTTGGTACAGCTTCAGGATGATTTTGACAGTGAATTGCTTTTTATTCCGAACAGAGGAGATTTTCCAAGAGGAATTTTCGCGACGCTGTATACATTATGTGATGATAGTTTGGAGCAATTAGTTGCAAAATATGAAGAGTTTTATAAAAACGAACCTTTTGTAACGGTAACAACGACAAACATCAACATGAAACAAGTCGTACAAACGAACAAATGTATCATTAGTTTATTGAAAAAAGGAAACCGGGTTTTAATAACATCAATTATAGATAACTTAACCAAAGGTGCTTCAGGACAAGCAATCCAAAACATGAATTTAATGTTTGGATTAGAAGAAACCACAGGTTTACATTTGAAACCAAGCGGATTTTAATAATAGTTTCAAGTTTAAAGTTTCATGTTGCAAGTTAACTTGAAACCTGAAACCTGAAACAAAATAAACAAAACAAAAATGAACTTATTCAACGTTTACCCATTATACGACATCACTCCGGTAAAAGCAACAGATTGTACAATCATTGACGACAAAGGAGTAGAATATTTAGATTTATACAGTGGTCACGGTGTGATTTCCATCGGACACACACAGCCAGATTATGTGGCTAAATTGAAAAACCAAATCGATAACTTAGGATTTTATTCGAATGCAATTCAGAATCCTTTGCAAGTTGAATTGGCACAGAAATTAGGAAAGCTTTCTGGTTTAGAAGATTACGAATTGTTTTTATGCAGTTCCGGAGCTGAAGCAAATGAAAATGCTTTAAAATTAGCTTCTTTCCATAACGGAAAATCAAGAGTGGTGGCTTTTCATAATTCTTTCCACGGAAGAACTTCTGCAGCTGTTGCCGTTACTGATAATAAGAAAATTGTTGCACCAATAAACGCACAGCAAGAAGTTACTTTTCTTCCTCTAAATCAAATTGAATTAGTGGAAGCTGAATTAACAAAAGGAGATGTTACAGCAGTAATTATCGAAGGAATTCAAGGTGTTGGAGGTTTAGACCAAGGAACAACTGATTTTTTTCAGGCTTTAGAAAAAGCATGTAAAAAACACGATGTTGTTTTAATTTTAGATGAAGTACAATCAGGATATGGAAGAAGCGGGAAATTCTTCGCTTTCCAACACCACGGAATCAACGCTGATATTATTTCAGTTGCAAAAGGAATGGGGAACGGTTTTCCTGTTGGAGCTATTTTAATTTCTCCAAAATTTGAAGCAAGTTTCGGATTATTAGGAACTACTTTCGGCGGAAGCCATTTATCTTGTGCAGCAGGAATTGCAGTTTTGGATGTAATTGAAAAACTAGATTTACAAAAAAATGTAAATGAAGTTTACGAATATTTCTTAGAAAAAATCAAAGAAGTTGACGGAATCAAACAAGTAAAAGGAAAAGGGTTAATGCTTGGAGTTGAATTTGATTTTGACGTTGCTGCTTTAAGAAAGAAATTAATAATCGAAAAACACATTTTTACAGGAAGCGCCAACAACAAAAATCTATTGAGAATTTTACCGCCTTTGACTGTGAAAAAAGCTGATATTGATGCGTTTGTAAAAGCTTTAAAAGAAAGTTTAGAAGAATTAAAAAACTAAACTCACATAATTATTTATCCTAACAGGTTTCCAAAACCTGTTAGGTATAAAAATTAAGTTTCTATAAAAAGAAACAACCAAAAAACAACCAACCACTTGAAATTATGAAACCATTATCAATCGAAACACGCAATGCGGTTTTGCGAACTATGGCAAAACTGGTCGAACAAGAGCGGAATCAGATAATCCTGACCAATCAGGAGGATCTTGCTGCTTACGACGGTTCAGACCTTGCGATGGAAGAACGCCTGAAAGTAGATGAAAAGAAAGTTGACGAAATGATTTTATCATTAAATCAATTAGCATATCAGGAAGATCCCGTTGGAGTAGAGCGTTTTCATTTTACACACGATAATGGAATCAAAGTCGTTAATAAAACGGCAGCTTTTGGAACGATTTTAATTATTTATGAATCACGCCCAGACGTTACAATCGAAGCTGGCGGAATCGCTTTTAAATCAGGAAATAAGATTTTGTTGAAAGGCGGAAAAGAGTCTTTAAAATCAAATCTAAAAATTGTTGATTTATGGCATCAGGCTTTAGAAGAAAATAAAGTTTCTAAAGACTGGGTAGAATACCTGAATTATAACAGAACAGAAACACAGGAATTTTTAGAAAAACCAACTCAAAAAGTAGATTTAATAGTTCCAAGAGGCGGTGAAAAATTAATTGAGTTTGTAAAAGCACACGCAACCTGCCCGGTAATTGTAAGCGGGCGTGGTAATAATTTTGTTTACGTTCACGAAAATGCTGATACCGATTTAGCTTTAAAAGTAATTTTAAACGCAAAAACGGCAAAAATTTCAGCTTGTAATGCAGTCGATAAAGTTTTAATTGATTCTAAACTTCCTAATTTTGAAGGTTTTATAGCAATTCTAATCGAAGCATTAAAAGAACATAATGTTGAAGTTATAGTAGATAAATCTTTAGAAAATTTTGAAGATACAGAAACACTTCAAAATGAAGATATTTGGTACGAAGAATTTTTAGATTATAAAATCGTAATCGGAACAATTGATTCTCAACAAAATGCAATCGATAAAATTAATAAATACTGCGGTGGACATTCGGCTGTAATTATTACAAAAGACAATAAAACAGCGCAGGAATTTATGGAATCAATTGATGCTGCAGCAGTTTATCAAAATGCTTCTTCAAGATTTACAGATGGCGGACAGTTTGGACTTGGTGGAGAATTAGCAATAAGTACCGATAAACTTCATCAACGCGGACCAATTGGTTTACAACACCTTGTAACGAATAAATGGTACGTTTATGGAGAAGGACAGATACGCTGATTTTAGATTTTAGAGTTCAGATTTTAGATTGTGAATTACTGATTTTTTTGGAATTTGGAATTTTAGATTTGAAATTTTATTAAAGATTTAGCTTTGCGAACTTAGCGTTTGTAAACACAAGCAAAAAAAAAACCTTGCGCACTTTGCGGTTAAAAAAAATCGCAGCAAAACAATAGCAATGAGTAAAAAACGGATTTTATTAAAAATAGGAAGCAACACTTTAACCAAAGAAACCAATCATATTTCGCGGGGAAAGATTGAAGACCTTGGAATACAGATTGCGGCTTTAAACAACGAGTATGAATTTATTATAGTAAGTTCAGGAGCGATTGCTGCGGCAAAGCAATTTGTAAAGTTGGATAATCAAGATAAAGATGTTTTTGTAAAGCAGGCTTTGGCCTCTATCGGACAGCCTCATTTAATGCGGATTTACAATGAAAACTTTAAGGATTTAGGATTAAATACTTCGCAGTGTTTACTTTCTTATTCTGATTTCGAAAAAGAGCAGACCAAAAAGAACATTGTAAATACGATTAATGTATTAGTTAAAAACAATTACATTCCGATCATCAATGAAAATGATACCGTTGCAACAGATGAGATTCGGTTTGGAGATAACGATAAATTAGCAGCATTAACGGCGGTTCTTTTAAATGTTGATATTCTGATAATTGCGACCAACACAAACGGAATTTATACGAAAGATTCCATTCACGATGAAGTTCCGGAAACGATTAAAATGGTAAATGATTTAAAATCCCTTGAAAAAGAAATAGGAGATTCAAAATCATCACACGGAACAGGAGGAATGCAGTCAAAAATAGAAGCTGCAGGAATTGCAAAAGCAGCTAATATCGAAACCTGGATCGTTAATGGATTGAATGATAATTTTATTTTGAAAGCATTAAAGGAAGAAATTTCTTTCACAAAAATTGTGTAGATTTATACGCGGATAAGACAGATTTGCTATCGCAAAGACGCGGAAAAGAACGGATTTTTTATTTTAGTTAGATAAAATAAATAAAATCAGTTTTTATCAGCGTTTTCACGAAGTGAATCCGTAGAATCAGTGTTTAAATTAAAGCAATGATGAGAACAGAATTATTACATGAAGAATTGACAAAAGAAATTATTAAAACTTTTTATGAAGTTTACAATGAATTAGGATATGGT
>SEBM01000670.1 GCA_004296145.1 Flavobacterium sp. | reverse complement strand
CTATTATACTTCTTTATTCTTTCAACAAAAAACTCAGCGGAGAAGTATCGTACTTTTTGGAATTCTTTTAGTCCATTTGTCGAACGATCGAGATAATGCTCTTGAATTATATTTACACTGTCCTGATAGGTTTTGCTATTACCAAGCTTGTCAAAGGCTTCCCAGAAATGTTGTATGTCGATCGTGGTTATAGTTTTATTGTCTTCGCTTATAAGTTCTTCTTCGATCCTTTTTCGCTTTGCAATATCTTTTTTGCCGAGCTTTTTTACATTGATTTTAATTATTCCGTTTGGTACGAATGCAGGAGAAACAGATTTGATGACAAGCCTATATGCATTGTCTTCATTGGGAGTGTATTCTAACTTATCAAATCCCTTGTTCCCATCGGCTAAATCTGTAGAGATAATTTTTATATTTTCCTCACTCATCAAAATTACTTCAACATCAATATTCTCTTGATAAACGCTAAATAGATAGGTATTACCTTTTTTTAGATTCAAGATGTAATTAACTTCTTCTCTTCCATCAAAGTTGATTATTTTACCATTTGGTGCAAATATTTTTTCTTGAGCAAAAGCGAACTGAATTGAAGCTGCGATAAAAATCATACTTAATATTTTTCTCATACATTTTTTTAGACAAGGGACGTATGATTTGGTCAATATGTTGCTTTCATTCCCGGTTTTTTTTAAAAAAAGACCTTTTTTAGCTGATTTGTAATCTTTCTGAGCTTAAGAAGTCGGAAGGGAAATGCAAAAGGTATCGCATAAGTTGTCTCCATATTCTCCGACGGTGATAACCCTGTCGCAAGGTTTAAGTAACCGCTAAAAAAGCGAACAACTAAATGAATTGGGGGATGTATTTGTAAGCACAGCACTACACAAAGCCAACAATCTTTAAGCATTTTTATGTAGCTTTATTACGCATATATATAAGTTAGGTGTAATTTAAAATGACAATAATATATATCATACTCGGGATTATCATGACTATCGGACTGACTGTCTATTTAAGATACTTCTTTCCTTTCAGACCAAAAGAGCCAGGCTTTGAATATGTATATGTCAACGAAGACGGAACTGTTAGCGAGTTAGAGGAAGAAGATGTAGAGTATTTAAAAACTGAGTTCTCTCCAGCAGACGGGGCAAGACCATATATTAAAAGTTATTATAAACAATTGACACCTGACAGAAAAATATCTGGCTTTATACTTCGGAATAGAGTTCCAAAAAAGATTGAAATAAAACCATTGAAAAAAACACAAGACGAAAGAACAATCTCATGGATATATTTAGCAGTTTCGTTGGCTTCAGAACATGAACTAGCTGACTTTAATAGCATTTCTATGCTTGCTGACGGGATTAATCATGCGATCCCAACGCACAAGGAAATGCAAACTTCTATTTCGTGGCTAATTCATAAAGGCCTTGTAACTAAGATTGGGAATAAATACACATTGACACCAAAAGGGAAAGAAGATTTTCAAATAGCTTCGAAAGAAACAAATAATCTCTTTGGAATCTGGAATAAATTAGAACAAACAATAATAAACTATGGCTAACAGCACCTACAAGAAATTGGCGGTTCAGTGGTTAATGAAGCTTTGTACTTCGTATCAAGTTTTGTGGTGGCAGACAGTTTTCGTCTCCGAAATCGCCAACTTCTTGTAGCCGCAAACCGTCAAACTGTCTAAAAACCTCTTTGCTAAAATTTCATATTCGGACACCTTCTTATAAAAGTCTTGAATATTCAATTCTCAGAAGCTAAATTTAGGTTTTTAGACAAACTGACGTTAGCGGTCATTTTAAGAGAACCCAATGAACAAAATAGAAGGAATACAAGACAAAAGTGATTATGAAGATTATTGGGACTTCATAAATTTTCATATTGACGGATATTGGCTTGACGAAAAGCTTGACGAAATTATCCAAACAATATGTATAAAGGACTTATTCCGACACTTGTTTACTGGATGGAACGAGAGGACGAAAAAGAAATTGTTTGGAAAAGAATTTTACCTGACGAAAACGAGACGACAATTTGTCCAATTCTTATG
>SEBM01000001.1 GCA_004296145.1 Flavobacterium sp. | reverse complement strand
TTGTAAGCAGCCAGGTTTTGGCTTGTTGTTTTGCCGTCTTTGTAAATGGTATACTCCTGTTGCCAGAATGCATCAGGCAACTTATCGCCTAATTTTAAGGGTTGTATCTCTTGCGCCTTGCCGCAAATATTTAGGCATAACAATGCCAGTACGAGTAAAATCGTTATTTTTTTCATTAGAATAGATGGTAAGTGTTTAAGAAAAAGAAATAAAAAAAGCGGGAACCACCCAGTGCTTATGATACCGGGCTAACTGATTATTTACAAAAAACCTATTCGGTTCCCGCTTTATACTTTTATCTATACTGGTTTGCCAATAATGAGTGCAAACAATTGTTTTGGGGTGATTGAGAGAAGGTAAGGTAGTGAAAAAAACACCGATAGCAACAAACCATCGTATTACACCTTTAGCTTAAAAACTAAAGGGCTGGTACAAAAACTAAATGTAAACCGATCTAAAGAATTGATGTGCGCTCTCACCCACAGCTCCTCTTTTTTATTGGCCTATTTTAATTTTTGAATATCAAGCTTTGCTATGATGGAGAACAGATGACGTTCTTTAACAAGAGGAAAAGGGAATAATTACGCAACAACCGAACTGGCTGCTGGCAATGGGAAACATTTGGTTTTTTCGTTTTCATTAGGTTAGGTATTTGGTTATGTAAAACGATGTGTACCCAGGGCAAAAGAAGGAAACCGAATTGGTTAAAGACCAATAGGGCGAACTCCGCTGCTTTTGAAACTGGTACCGTCAAGAACCTACTCAGATTAAATCTGAGCCCCCCAAAAGACTGACGCGAAATTCGCCCTATTGAATAAGGTATCACGAAGATAGCAAAACTCAATAGTAATGGCGAACTCACGATAGCTCATGGAGGAAATTGACGGTTTCGTTTCATGAGTGACATCGTAAAAAGCAAGGTTACCCCTACTCTATTTGTCGCTATAAATAACTGATAACAAATATACAAACTTAGTTATTACTAAGCAAATAAAATTAAATAATTATGCCTAAGTCTATTACTGAAAACGAGATTGTTAAACTAGTTCTCTTAATTCGGAATAGAGAAAAGAAAACACAGAGGGATTTAGCAGATCTTTTGAAAGTTTCGGCTGGATTTATTGGGCAGATTGAAATGGAAAGTTCAGCAAGTATGTATTCCTATGATCAACTAAATGAAATAGCAAAATATTTAAACTGTAGCTTGAAAGATTTTATGCCTGAAAATTGGATTGAAGAATAGTAGATATATGAGAAAAGGTGTAAATGGCAGTGAATAACCCAGAGTTGACAAAGAGGTTGAGGGAGTTTGCTGAGGGGTATAAGAATAAAGATAAAATTTAAGTAAATAAATGGAACGATCTCAAAAAGTAGTAGAAAACGAATTGATTGGAAAAACTATTGCCAAAATAGAATTTGAAAATTTAGAAGACCAAAGTGATCTCAGTATTAAAGCTATCTATACTCAAGATGGTTTTTTGTATAAAATAGAGAATGGTATTACAACAATATCTCATCCAGAAAGTGAGCAGGAAAAAGTAGACTTTTTTAAAGCTCTTGAAAAAGTCACACCAGGCGGCTTAGTTACTTTCAATGCAAAACATTTAAGCGATAACTTTATTGAAGAAGAAATAAAGAAGAAAGCTAAGGAGATTGGTGCAAACGGTTGGGGGCGTGCAGGCTCTCATAACCATTTCAGCAATCAAGTATCTTATAGATTTGATATGCCTCAATAAATTTTATCATTATTTAAAATAATTATGCCTCACGATATAAAACTAAAAGTTTACACATTAAATTTAAGGGAAATTAATAAGCCTAAGGAATCCCTATTCTGGTCTGAAATTTATTCAAGAATGGAAGGCAATAATGATTCCGAAAAATTCATCAACCTTTTTACAAAATATATCCAATCATTTGATAAAAAATTTATTGTATATAAAAATTGGCCTAAAGGTTTTACTATACCTGAAAATAAAATAAAGTTTAATTCAGGTAAATATTTTGTTTATGGCGTGTTAGATGGTGGAACTACTAACTTATTTTATGACGTTAAGGATATTAACAATACAGAAAATACTGAATATAAAGTAACCGCGGATAAGATTCAAAGTTTGCCTTTTCACTTTATTTTTTACACACCAGATAATACAAATAAAGCATTGTTGATCGTGCAGTCGTTAGGTGACTTAAATATGGATGGTCCATTGAAGCTTCATTTTTCTAAGTTTATCAAATCAATCGACGAAAAATATGCTATAGACTATAATGAACACATCACAAAAGCAGCAGAAAAGAAGATGAAAAAAGGTGTGTTACAAAAGATAACGCTTAGACGTTCCCATTTGCCTTCTGATAAAGCAGATTCACTCTTTAAAAAAGAATTCAAAGCCGGCGAAGAGTTAACAATTGAAGTAAATATAACTGGTTTTAGTGGTCGTGTAAAGGAATTTTTGTCAGAAAAAATATTTGGAAATCATACAGATATTATAGAACTGGAAAGTTTTGAAGAATTAGGGCTGGACAAAGAAACCGAAGTAATTGCAAGGTTTGAACATAAAGGCAAGACTGCTTCTTCTAAGTTAGAAAACAACATTAAGTTGTCTCCTGTATATTATGTTGATAATGTAGAATTAGACGAGAGAAACCATCCTAAAGAAAAGGAAATGCAAGAGTTTTTAGTAAAATTCACAGAAGACATGATTAAAGAAATAGGTTTATAAAATTAACATGAGCTCGAAAATAGACATAAGTAAAATCGTCAGTCAGCACATCAAATCAGTATTTGCAAATAGGTCAAATCAAGTCTCGTTTTGGGATTTATTTACATTTGTTTTGCTACCTATTGGCTTAAGCGTATTATTAGTTTATAAATCAATAAAAATTGACAATGACTACGCAAATACTATAATTGCTGGCTTGTCTATTTATATTGGTTTATCGCTAAATTTTATAGGAATTATTTTTGAATTAAGCACAAAAGAAAAATTTAAACGGACAAATGTGTTAGATGTACTAAAGGAAACCATTTCAAACATCGTTGTAACTGCGATAATAGCGCTAGCCATAATACTTTTAATTTTAGTAAGGGATATAAGTATAATATCTTGCTATGTGTATGTGACCCTGTATTTTCTATTATTTGAATTATTGGTAACGCTTTTAATGGTATTTAAGAGAGTTTATACGATACTAATTGAATCAATTGATCAATTACATTAACGACCAAATAGTTCACTAGCTATAATTAATTATGAAAGAAATTAAATCTGAAGCTATGCATCTTTTTTGTTCAGTAATTCTTTACACTTTACACAACAAATTTTTAAAAGGTTCCTATCATCTGAATTATGAAAGCGGAGTCTATCGCCGTAAAGACTTAGTTAAAATAATTAGATATACCGTAATATACTTTGCTTTATCCCAACAAGAACTCCCACTAACTGATAGCTTAGCAAGACTCCAGAAAAAAGCTTGGAATTGCGTTTCCAATTGTCCTAGAACCAAATCTGTAACGCACATTATGTTAGGTAGATGAACTTTCTTGAATGGAACAATCATATCGCAAAACACTTTTTCAACCCTAACCAAGCGGGGAGGGACATTCATTTGTTCATTACCAAACAGGAAATTATAAACCTTGCTAAAGAAAATTTTGAAGAAGAAACCGATCAAGAAATTTGGGAAGATTATTTACGCAAGTTGAGAAACGGGCTTCCGGGTTCAAGCGGATACCCTGACATTTTTGACAAGGCAATTCACTCTTTTCAACAATGGAAAAAAGGAATAAGAAAAATAGATGGAGTTGAGGTAAAATATCCGCCATATATTTCTCATTTAGTTTTTGCGGTATTGCCTCTCATTGAAATTCAAGGCGACTATTACGCAACAAATTATTATGACCGACTAAAAGATTTTTTGAATGAGAATAACATTCAGCAAAATCTTAGAAACAAACTTCGTGATATTGACGAGTTATGGGCAGACCTTTCAAATTGGTCAATCAATACAAAAAATGGTGAGTTGGGTTGCTTCAAAGAACTACTGTTTACACATGAGACGAGGAAGTTTGTTTACAAACCATTTTCTCAATGTGTTTTGACACCAAAGGCAATCAGAAAATTGTCAGACTTTTTTTATGCAACAGGTTTTGTTCCGAAAACTTTTTATCAAGACGAATTTTTCAAACAACAATTATGCAGCAGAAACGGAATTGCAATTCTTGAATTGAAAACGAGCGTTGTTGAAATCATAAAAAAACCAGCTGACGAAATTGGACAATCAATTATTGAAACTGTAAAATCCGAATTCATTCAATGGACAGGAGAAGAACACGAAATTGTCTTAAAAGATGGAATTGAAAAGAAGATTAGAAAGAACACAGTTGTTCCACTCAAACTGCAATTCAAAGTAAATGAGGATGGAGAAATTGTTTTCTCATATAGAGTAAAATATTCTTCCGAGCCACCACCCGAATTGAAGTTTGACGAGTTTGAAGACATTTATGAAAACAAGCATTGGTCAAGAACACTCAAGAGAAATTACAAAGATTCGTTTGAACTGAAAGACACGCATAACAAATGGAAAGCAGTATTTGATTTCAAAAATATTCGCTTGTTGATTCGTGGTGGTTACTTTCAACTTGGAAATGATTTTTTTATCGAAACAGAAAAATTATCACGAGTTGAAGAAATGTATTTGCTATGCAAAAACAACATCAGTCAATCAATTCAAAATTGGTGTGAGAACTGTTGCAGCCAATTCAGAAATGAAACCACATTGATAAATGTGCCTCCAGACCATTCGCTATTTTGGTTCAAGAATCCACATCAAAGTCATACTGAATTTCCTCAACTAAAAGTTTATGAAAACAAAACGATTTCGCTAAGAGCAGGAACAGGTTTAAAAATTAGTTATTTGAGTTATCTGAATGAAATGTTACCTGAAGTAGAAATTTCAAATGCCGATGGTAACGAAAAGGTTTACATTCAATATGAGAATGAAAATGAAAAATTCTTTTTGGACAAGCATTCAAGAACTGGCGGCATTTGGTTATTACCTCAAAACATTACAGTCAATAAAAGTTTCTACATACAAATTGAAAACGGATTTATTGAAGGTGCTAGAAGAACATATAAAATTGGTGAAGCATCGCACTTTGATTTGAGCAATGAAAACTTGCACAAGAGAAACAAGTTCAACGCAAAGGTTGATGATGAAACAACATTCATTCAAGGAAATAGAATAGTTTGTTCCTTTCTAAATGAAGTTGCTTTTACTCAAACTTTCATCAATAATCAGAAAGCGACAATCCTACAGGGACCAGCATTGAATTTTAAGGACAATACGCTTTTGAAATGGCTGATAGGTGTTAAAGAATGTGATATAAAAAAATACAATGAGGCATTTGAAACCATCTTACATAAAACTTTTGAAGGAGAGCAGTTGAGGCTTCAAGAGAGAAGAAAATCTTCATTAAATATTTTAGATTACTTAGGTTATGTAGACTTCAATTATTCAGACGATAAAATATTTACACTTCCCCCAAAACTAATCTCAATACCAAGCGACAGAGGAATAAAAGCGCTTTTGATTGGAGGGAGAGATGAAGAAATGGTAAATGAAATGATTGCGTATTGCTCAAAGAGCAACAACAGAATTACCATTTCTTTTAAGAAACAGAGTGAAAAAAACCTTCAAATGCTCATTCCTGATTCTATCATTTTTGAAACCAACAACAAAAGAGAATTTGAAAACCTTGCAAATCATTTTCAGATTGAGTTTGATGATTGGTATATTTTGAAATTGAAAAACTTTCTACCGACATTGAGCCAATATGAGCAATACACAATTGGCAAAGGCAGTTCTGAATCATGGGAAAAATTTGGCTTGGAGAAAAAGATATTCAGAAAAGAAAGTTTAAAGTTTGAATTAGTTAATGGCTATGACAAAGAATATTCTCTTACTGAATGCAGACCAAGTTACATCCCTGAATTTGCTTTGTGGATTAAACAATCATATTATCCAATAGATAAAAATTGGGGGAAGTATTTGTTCATCAATAATTGTTCTGAGAAAGTTAGAGGTTACGGTTATGGAATTTATTTTTCAAAACCCAATGAAATATTTTGTAATTCAAAAAACCTTGCAATTCCGGTTTCAATCCCATTACCTAAATTCATCTCACGACTAATTTTACAGCTTAGTGGAGAAGCACCGGAATTCAAGCAGATAAATTTGAAAGGAAAAAGTGTATCGTATAATGTTTATCGTAATATTCCATCGTTATTCACTCACAATTTTTTTCAAGCAATTTTAGATATGAAAATTGAAACAACAATGCAAGCAATATGAAAGACCCTATCGGTTCATTTGAAACCATCAAAGACAATTTCATTCGGTATGTTGAAACCGCTTTCGGAACAAAGTTTCCTGGACTTGAAAAAGAACGAAATGATTTACTCAACTACGACAAAGTTCTTTACCGCAAACCATGGATTGAACCTTTGCCGGATTACATCACAAGCGGAAAGTTAATTGACGACTTAAAGCCGGAGGATTTAGGGAATGCTTTGAACGAAGATGAAGCAAAAGTTTTCAGAGAACTTGTAAAGCAAGGTTTGTTTCCTACAAATGTACGAATGCATTTGCATCAAACGAAAATGTTAAAAGAAGCATTGGAAGGCAATAATTGCATCATCACATCAGGAACAGGTTCAGGTAAAACAGAATCATTTTTACTTCCATTATTTGCACAACTTTCAAAAGAATTTTCTCACTGGAAAAACACAAACCATAAATCATTAGCGGTTGATTCATGGTGGAAAGATGGAAATGGTTTGACACCAAAAAATATTGTTGATACAGCCAGCCAGTGTTTAAGTCCGGCAGCAGGCCAAAGAAATCACGATGTTAGAAAAGCCGGAGTAAGAGCATTGATTCTTTATCCGATGAATGCTTTGGTAGAAGACCAAATGAGCAGATTGAGAAAGGCACTTGATTCAGACGACACAAGAAATTGGTTTAGCAAAAATGGAAACGGCAATGCAATTTATTTTGGAAGATACAACGGCACATCTCCAATTGCCGGAGGCCTTTTCAAAGTAGACGGAAAGAGAAACGATAACAAAATAAACAAACTCAAAGACGAGTTAAGAAATTTAGACGAGGCATTCAACAAAGTTTCAGAATACATCCGAACAGAATTACCAAAGGAAGAAGAATTCAAAAAACTTTCTGATGAAAAGAAAACTGAAAAAATAAAAGAATTGAAATCATTTTTTCAACGGCTTGACAACAGTGCAGAAATGCGTTGCAGATTTGATATGCAACTTGCACCGCCTGACATTCTCATTACCAACTTTTCAATGTTGAGCATCATGTTAATGAGAGCAGTTGATTCAGGAATATTTGAAGAAACAAGAAGTTGGTTAGAGTGCGAAGATTTATCAGAGAAAGAAAAAGTAGCAGAACGACCTAACAGAATCTTTCATTTAATCATTGACGAGTTACACTTGTATAGAGGCACACAAGGCACAGAGGTAGCATATTTACTCAAACTTGTACTTGACCGCTTAGGACTGCATCCGCAGCACCCACAGTTGCGAATACTTGCATCAAGTGCATCCATAGTTGCGGATGATTCCAAAGAGGGAAAAAAGAGCAAAGAGTTTCTTGAAGATTTTTTTGGAGTTGATTGGAATGAAAAGCCATTTAAAATAATTGAGGGAAAAAATAATCCAGTCTCAGAAGTTCCAACAAGCGAAAAGAAACTTCCAATCAATCCATTCAAAGAAGTTGCATTGAAATATTCAGCAGCGAAAGAAGATATTTCAAATCTTGATTTTATTTCTGCTTGCGATAAAGCAGCAATGGAAATTGCAACTGCCTTTAAAATTCCACAACAAGGATATGGTATAGAAAAATTTCTCACCGTAATTACCAATCCGATTTTCCTTTTGAAAGAAAGATTGTTTTCACCTTGCAAAAACTATCAAGCAGTTTGTTCATTGAAAGCAGACGGTGATGATTCAGATGAAATATATTTTGCTGAAACAATTTTTGAGCAAGCTAAAACGCAAGACGATTTACAAAATGCTTTGAGAGGATTACTTATTGCAAGAGCATTGCTTGACGAAAAAGAATTTGCGGAAAAAATCAAAATACCCGATGAAAGAAAATTACCACGATTCAGGTTTCATTATTTCTTTAGAAACATTGAAGGAGTTTGGGCATCGATAAACCCTGATGATATTGAAAGCAAAGATGGCTACAACGATGGAGAAAGGACAGCCGGAAAACTTTATTCAACCACCAAAATAAGTTCCGAAAACGGAAATAGAATTTTGGAACTTCTTTACTGCGATAATTGCGGAACAACTTTTTTTGGTGGAAGCAGGTCAATTGGAAAGAAAGGAACTTGGGAACTTCTCCCTTTAAGTCCAAAGATTGAAGGGATACCGGAAAAGACACCCGGGAAATTAGTTGATAAAAGAACTTATCAGGAGTTTGGAGTTTTTTGGGCACAAGGCAAACAAAAATTTACAAAACACACACAGCGTTACGGAAGAAATGCTGGCCAAGAAGCCGACAATTGGAGCGATCAAACTTTAGTCAACACAAGCGACACCCGAGATTACATTGCTCAATGGATTCCGGCAATACTTAATGTAAAGTCAGGTGATGTCGACACAGGAAATAAAAACGATAAGGAGATACCAAAAGATTGGATTATTGGAAGAATGTTTTACATATTCCATAACGGTAATGATGTTGCTAGGGAATTATGGCAAACGCAAAACTTAACACAGGAAACACATTACGCACTTCCTTGTGTTTGTCCTTGTTGCGGAACTGATTACTCTGAAAAGAAAAGTAGGAAAACAACTTTAAGAGCATTCAGAACAGGTTTCGCCAAGACCAGTCAAATTTTCGCAAAGGAATTAATGTTACAACTACCGGACAAAGTTGATGAAAGAAAGTTGGTTGTGTTTTCTGACAGCCGTGAAGATGCTGCACAAGTTGCAAACGGAATTGAGAGAAACCATTTTACCGATTTGCTTAGAGAAACTTTGCTCTACGAACTTCACAGAAATATTTTGAAGAAGAATGAACTTGTAATTGCCTTTGCCAAATCTGATGAAAACACGAAACAAAACTTTGAAAGAGAGCAACCAATTATTTTTGATGAAGTAAATACACTTTTCTACAATGCTAATTCTCCAAACAAACAAGACAAGGACAAAGCATTAGATAAAATAAATCAGTTTATGAGTAAATCGATAAATGTTCGTGAACTTGTCGACCTCTCTCCTTCTTTTAATCTTGCTCCCATTGTAAAAAATCTTGCGAAACTTGGCGTGAACCCAGGGGGTTTAAATATTTCTATCAGAAAAAAAGAAATTGCAAATGGTGTTTGGGTTGACTGGTATAACTTGATTGACTTCTTACAAGAGCCTCTTTGGAAAGCACAAGCAAACTTGAATTCATTCATTCAGGAAATCAGAAATAATTCATTTGAAGAATTATCTCAAATGTTTTTCGGACAACTGTTTTACTCATTTGAATCTTCCGGTTTTGGTTATCTCTCAATCAATCCAAACAGTTCTCAAATAAATCATTTTGCTGGAGTATTAAACATGCGTCCGGCCTTGTTCCTTGACATTGTCAATAGTTCAATCAGAATTTTAGGAGATAAATACAAACACAATTATTCAGATTTTCCAAATAGAAATCCTTTCACAAGTTTTGATTCATTACCGCCAGCACTTAAGAGATGGATAAAAAATGTTGCTGCAAAAAACATTCTTAACACCGATGATTTGGGTAGTGCAATTTTTGAAACGCTTCATGGTTCAGGAGTTTTAGATTCTCAAAGAGGTTTAATGATTGAGAGTTTGTTTATCAAAGTTTCAGAGGAAGAAAATCAAATTTGGAAGGGTACACTCGTGAACCGACCACACCTACACACATCAGGTGGCATTTGCACATTTGCGGGAACTACGAGAGACGATATTGTTTCAACTGCATTGACACTGTCAAATGAGAATTGCAAAACTCTTTGGGAGAAAAATTATTTGGCGTTCAATGCAATCACCAAGCAACGTAAGCCAATTCGTTTGCATTGCGAAGAACTGACAGGACAAACAGATGACCAGTTTGAAAGGCAAAGACATTTCAGAAATATCATTTTGCCAAGTGAAGGAAGCAAAGATGTCAAAACGATTGACTTGTTAAGTGTAACAACTACGCTTGAGGTTGGTGTTGATATTGGCGCATTGCAAGCAGTTATGTTAGGCAATATGCCACCTCAAAGATTCAACTATCAACAAAGAGTTGGCAGAGCTGGACGAAGAGGACAAGCATATTCTGTGATACTTACTTTTTGTAGAGGTAGAAGCCATGACGAATTTTATTTTGCAAATCCTCACAAGATTACAAACGATTCACCGCCTACTCCATTTCTTACAATGGATCAAGACCGAATTTTTAAACGACTACTTGCAAAAGAAATTTTTAGGAAAGCATACATACAAAATACAATCAATATTTCCAATGATGGCAAATCAAGTATTCATGGAGAGTTTGGAACAATCGGTGGAGAACTACAAACAAATTGGTTGATTTACAAACCCCAAATAATTAGTTGGATAACCAACTACAAAAATGAAGTTGAAAAAACAGTTGATGCCTTGATTACACCAGAGCTAAAAGAGCAACGAGAGGAATTTATCAATTGGGTTTGTGATGTAGATACAAAAAGCGGATTAATAAATATATCTCAAAGTGTAATTGATAATAGAGAAATTTCTTCCGATGATATTTCTCAAAAATTAGCAGAGGGTGGAATTCTTCCAATGTTTGGAATGCCAACGACTGTAAAAAATTTATATCACGGAATCAATGAACAATTTGAACCACTTTTGATTGACAGAGACCAAGCAATGGCAATTTATGAATTTGCTCCAGGTGCACAGAAAACGAAAGACAAAGCAATTCATACAGTAATCGGTTTCACTTCTGAATTTTCAGATAAGTTATCGCAATACGGAAGTCCAAATTTCAATGGAAGCCCCTTCTACATAAATAAGTGGATGACGAGATGCAAAACTTGCGGTACATTTAGGACTTATGAAAAGGAAGAAGATTTTCAAGGCAGAGAAACCGTTTGTCTGGATTGTGGTGAAGATGAATCCAATTATCAAAAACCAGTTTTATTAAAAGCACCGAAAGCATACAGAACAAATCTTGCACAGGGGAATGATTCAAAGGAAGACTCACTTATTCTTTTATCCAGACCACCAATTTTTGCAGAGTCTAATAACGAAGATGATAACAAAACTGAAACGGATAAAATTAGAAATGCTAACATCTCAATTACTGACCGTGATGTCACTTGGAGAGTTAATACAAATTCAGATAATTTTTTCGTAGGCAAGCGATACAACATTGTAAACAAATATCCTTTTGAACAGCGAATAGGATATAGATTCAAAGAGCAATGGTTGTTGAACGATTTATCGAGTCGTTACATTGATGACAATGGTTATTCAATGGAACCATTTCCAATAGCAGATTCACAAGAAGAAGCAATTGCTTTAGCAAGTAACAAGAAAACAGAAATTCTAAGATTATCACCGGCATCTGTTCCATCAGAACTGAATCTGAATATGGTTTCAAATGAAAATGATTCACCTCATATACGAGCACAATCATATGGTGTGCGTTCAGGTTATTATTCAGCAGCATTTTTACTTCAAAGAATTATTGCAGACAAACTTGATGTTGACCCAACTGAAATTGAGATTGCAGATATTTCAAGAAAGGCATTGAATGATGATACAGAAAGATTTGTCGCTGAAATTATTTTGACAGACGAATTGCCAAATGGTTCAGGTTTCGTAAGACACTTATATAAAAACTTTGACACGATTCTTTCAGATGCAATTTCTCCGCCCGATGAAAAAGTTTACCTAAAAAAAATTCATTCCGATTCTCATTCTGGTTCATGTTTTGACTCTTGCTACGAATGTTTGAAAGTTTACAGGAACATGAATTATCACAGTTTGCTTGATTGGAGATTAGCACTTTCAATGATGCGAATAATACAAGATGAAAAATTTGTCTGTGGTGCAGATAAAAATTTCGACTTTGTTGAATTAAGAGGTTGGCTTAGCAACGCACTCAGCTTAAGGGATTCTTTTGCTCAAAGTTTCGGCTACAATCACAAAGAAGAAGTGAACGGACTACCAATAATTAAATGGGGTGCAGACAAGAAAAATATCATTGCAATTGTTCACCCGTTTTGGAATGTTGCTAATTTGAATTACGATGAAAATTGGTTGGCAAAGACCATTACAGCATTAAGGAAATACAAAGATGCTTCCGGTGGTTCATTAAGCATCATTGACACTTTCAATTTACACAGAAGACCAGGTTGGTGTTATGAAAAGTTAGTTATCAGATAATGAATCAAGTTGGCAAAATAAATTTCAAGAAAATCCAAAGGATTTCTCCAAGCCAATTTTATTCTATGAAAAATTGTGGTTATAAATCTTTATTGGCAGAAGCAATGAATAAAAAAGCATTGCTTCCTGTTTCTGTTAATGCTTATTACGGAACAGTATTGCACAACATGCTTGAGTTGATTTCAAAAGGACAAATAAGAAATGAAGATGATTTCAATACTGCTTTTCAAGAGCAAATAAAATTAATGGAAGAAAAGTTGGTTGCTGATGGTTATGATTTTTTCGTTCCACTTCAAAAGAAGGTAAAAGATTTTACCATGAAAAAGATTTTGCTCAAAGACCATTTACAAAATGTTTCTGAAAGACCAGCAAGAGCAAACAATACAAAGTTCCATTCAGAAAAATGGTATGAATCAAAAGATAAATTGATTGGTGGCAAAATTGATTTAGTAATTGAAGCTGAATATGAAACTGAAATACTCGATTTCAAAACCGGAGCAATAACACAAGATGTTTTGGACGATGATGGAGAAATAAATTCAGAATTGAAAGCAGAATACAAGGACCAACTAAAACTTTATGCTTATTTGTATTTTGAAAACACCGGCAAGTTTCCAACACAATTAAGTTTAGTTGATTTAACTAATCAAAAGTTTACAGTTGACTTCTCAGTGAATGAATGCAATGCTATCTTTGAAGAAGCAAAATCGTTACTGAATTCAACAAATGATTGTATTGACAATGGAACATTCACAGCAAACCCAACAAAAGCAAATTGTAAGTATTGTTTATACAGACCGGCTTGTTCCTTCTATTTGAAACATATTGAAACAGACAATTCATACAATGATGTTTCTGGTTCAGTTCAAAATGTTGTGAAGTTTCAAAATGGAAATGTGGGCTTATATTTGAAATCAGGAGACAAAATGTTTACAATTTCAAATTTGCCCTCTGAAAAGTTTGATGAATTAAATAACAGCAAAAACAAAAAGATAAATGTGTTCAATCTAAAAAGAGAACCAAGAGATTTTTTTTACGCTGCAATAAAGACAACAATCATTTATGAATAACCACCATGAACATAAAATTCCAATTCTTTCCTTCTACTCCGGTGGTGGCTTTTTAGATATGGGTTTTGAACAAGCAGGTTTTGAAACTATTTGGACAAATGAATTTGATAAAATTTTCGCCCAACTTCACGCTGCTGGTATGACGTCTTGGCGAAAATCAAGAGGCAACGGAGTTAAAGCAGAAATTTTCAATACAAAATCCATTAATGAAATAAAATCAAAAGAAATTATCTCAGAAGCCTTTCCAAATGGAAAACCTGAACATTTTGGAATAATTGGCGGTCCGCCTTGTCAGGATTTTAGTATGAACGGTTCGTTAAAAGGCTTTGACGGTGAAAGAGGAAAACTTACAGTTGTTTACTTTGACAAAATTTTAGAATTGAAACCAACGTTTTTCGTTATGGAAAATGTAACCGGTTTGACAAAGCGAAAAGAAAGCAAAGAGTACTTACAAACGCTTTTGAAGCGAGTTGAAAAAGAGTATTACGTTGACCACGAAAAACTAAATTCATTGAATTATGGGGTGCCACAACATAGAGAACGTGTGTTTTTTATTGGTATACGAAAAGGTTGCATTAGCAAAAAAAATATTGAACAAACACCGTTTGGCAAATGGTTTCCGTTTCCTGTAAACGAAAAATACCACAATGCTGCAATAAAATATAATTGGGGTAAGCAAGTTTCGTTTGGAAAATCATTAAAAAAACCTGAAGATGTTCCATTTGAATTGTGTGTTGAGAGCTGTTTGGTATCAAATAACGAGGTGGACTTAATTCCAAACGCAAACGAAATATTTACTTTATATAAACCAATAAACGAATTGAAAACTATAAATGAAGGCGAAACAAATAGGCCTTCATTTAAACGACTTCACCGTTTCAAATACAGCCCTACAGCTTGTTATGGCAACAATGAAGTTCATTTGCACCCATATTTGCACAGACGTTTATCTGCAAGAGAAGCATTAAGAATACAAGGGGTGCCCGATGAATATATTCTTCCTAGTGAAGTTTCATTAAGTAAGAAATTTAAAATGATTGGAAATGGGGTTCCTGTTCCGCTAGCAAAAGCAGTAGCAGAAGCAGTAAAAGAATTTTTATTATCAAATAAAATCATATAAATAACTCAGGATTTTTAGTGCGTTACTACCTAAGATTGTTTGGTTTGAGTTTCATCTTTCATCACCAGCAAACTTCCGTTGTTAGCCTCTATCAAAACTATCTGCGGTTTCTCATTATACAAAACCAAAGGGCAGTGGCTTCAAATCAATTTGAAACTGTCTTTCTTTAAAACTATAGTTAACCCTAAGCATTATAAAAATGAACAAGCTCCATTAAGGCATCCTAGTTTTGATAGAAAACAACGAATTGAAAAAGGAAAGACAATCTGTGAATAACTTGCGCTGCTTTAAATAGAACTTAACTATAATTATTAGTACTTTAGCATGTTCTTTAGTAAATATGTCTCAAACAAGTATCATAGTTGATTTCAAAGAGGCCCATAATAAAAAATGGGAGAATATTTTTGCGGCTATTGAACACACAAAAAACATTAGGGGTAAGATAATTGAGAGTCTTGAGCTTTACAGGCCTTTGACTACATCAGATATTGATATGGTTGTGTTTGGTTCCATAGCCAGAAATGAATGCACTTCTAAAAGTGATGTTGATTGGACCTTATTAATAGATGGACAAGCTGGACCACATTACAGAGTAGCGGACACTATTAAAACCGCCTTAACAGTAGCAAAGTTAGAAGAACCTGGAACAAGTGGTATGTTTGGCAATATTACCTTTAGTCACGAACTGGTACACTATATAGGTGGCCAAGACGACACCAATCACAATATTTCAAGGCGGGTACTTCTTTTACTTGAAGCCGAAAAGATGTTAATAAATGATGAAGAAGATGACACAGGCACAGCGTTTGAGAGAGTAGTTCGTCAAATAATTGAAGAATATGTTAGCCATGATTCTTCACTGGTGTGCAATATTGATAAAACTTCAACTGTACCTCGATTTCTTTTAAATGACATTATCAGATTTTGGAGAACAATATGTGTTGATTTTGCTTATAAACAAAAAGGGCAGCCTGAAGGAAAATGGGGATTACGAAATATCAAGCTACGCCTTTCGCGTAAATTAATCTACGTTAAGGGACTGCTGATGTGTTTCAGTTGTTATCTAAATGATAAACAAGGGAAGGATCCAGTACGCGATCATCTTCTTGAAGTAATTAGACTTAGTCCTCTAGAAATTCTAATAAAGGTAATGAGTAATCGGGATGTAGACGAGTTGTTGTTACAGATAATCGATCGCTATGATGCTTTTTTAGGCATAATTAATGATGATAATAAAAGGGAACATCTGGCAAGCTTAACAACAAATACAGCATACGATGATGTGGAGTTTTTAGCAGCTCGTAAAATAGCAAATGAGTTTCAAGAAGCTATGAATAACCTATTTGAAGACGATAAAGAATTAAAAGCATTTACTCAAAAATATGTACTTTTTTAGATGAATATAGGATTTTCTACAGGCAGTATTGCCAAAGGTAATTTCAGATTGGCCTTGGATTTATTAAAAAAAACAAGTGCCAACGTAATAGAATTAAGTGCGCTTCGTGAAGACGAATTTTTACCTTTATTGAAGGTATTAGATGATCTTGATTTATCAAAATATAAATATAAATCATTCCATGCACCTAGTAAGTTAGGTAGCTTTTCTGAGGTGCAGTTCGTTAGTCATTTAGAGCGTGTTGCACGTAGAGGTATGCACATCGTAGTACACCCAGATATTATTACAGACTTTATATTATGGCAACGTCTAGGTAAATATTTATGCCTAGAAAACATGGATAAACGTAAGCATATTGGTCGTACCTCTAAGGATATGGAAACGTTGTTTCAAAAATTACCTGATGCAAGCTTTTGTTTCGATATTGCACATGCAAAACAAGTAGACCCTACGCTTAATGAAGGAGCAAGAATGATTGAACTTTTCAAGGAGAGGCTAGTTCAGGTGCATATGAGTGAGGTAAATTCAGATAGTGCACACCACTCAATTACGTTTGATTCTATACTCGCTTATAGTTCATTAGTTTGCCAAATCCCGAACATAACTCCTATAGTTCTAGAATCTCCTTTAAAAGACTATCAACTAGAATCAGAAATAGAAAAAGTAAAAATGATATTTGAACCAAAACTTTTACTAAAAATGATATCTCCATTAAAGGACTCATCTGTTTATTTCTATAATAAAGTTTCAGAACTCAATAGGTTAGTTAATATTTAGAGATACTGTTAAATAGGCTATTTTTTAAATATTTCTTCCCTGTGCCAATTTAATGCTTCCATTTCAGGGTAGTGAATTTTTTGTTGTGGCAACAGCATCTTTTTACCGACTAGCTGTCTTAAGCCATAAGGATGTTTTTCATCTTCAGTTAAATGTTTTGAAACTAGTATTCGATAATCAGTGTCAATACTTACCAAACCTCTGTCAAATGCCCTGTGTAAGTTGGGGCATAAGGCTATGCCATTGGTTACCTTATCATCATGCGTTAAGCTAAAGGGCACAATGTGGCAGGCATCTATAAAATTATAGTTAAAGGTACTGCTAATGGCCATACCAGTAAAACTACATTGGTTATGGTAAATTTTAGGCACCAGCTTTTTAAAGAGGCCATTACGTACAAAAACATCTTCCTCGGTATGGGTAGTTATGTGTTTGTATTTTACTTCGGGTTCGTTTAATATGTAGTTTACTTGCTCATGCAGATAACCTTCTCCCCTGTTTTTAGCTTGTAAAAAAACTGCTTTTTGCGCCGGGAAATAAGTCTGTAACAAGATTTGCAATAAAACGCTTCTTTGTTGTGCAGCGGCAAGCAAGAGGTAAAGTTCTGTTGCAAAATAACCATAGGCGCAAACAGCCTGCAATGTATTTACAGATTTAATGTGCGCATCGATTTGGCAACCTGTATTTGGCTGTAAAAACCAGTAAGCCGTATCTGCTATTTTTTCATTCTGTAAATAGTAAAATGGCTGGGTAAAATCTGGCTGATGTAAGGTGGGCACTAACAGTTGCCAGTTTTCTTTAAAGGTGCCAACAAGGTCGGCATTTACAAAGATTTTGTTTTCTGTTACCAATCCTTTTTCTATCAGTTCTATTAAGCTGATGAGCAATACAGGTTTATGTGGGGCTAAACCATATACCGTCCCTCCTCGCTTAAGGCGAGTAAAGGCATTAATATATTTTTGGAGCGTTGGAGAGCGCATTAATACTCGATTATATCAATTAATTCTTCTTCAACAATCCTAGGTAACAGCAATCCTAAGGCTGGCGAGTGAGTTCGAGGCACATAAGATCTAAAGTTTTCTGTTCTAAAGTCAATAAGTTCTTTATACGCAGTTAAAACTTTTTCTAAATCCATTGTCCATTCTTCTCCTCGCTGGCGCAAGCGTATCGCTTGTGCCTAAAATAAAAAATCAAAACACAACTCATCAACTATTTACCACAAACGTTAGCAACCTTTACCATAGTCTTAGGCACCTTGCGTCTCACAGGTTAAGTGTAATACAATAGGCAACTTTCACTAATGCTAAATTAAATATCAACCTTAGCTTTTTCAATTAAAGCCTTAAAGAACTCCTGAAAGCCTGTATAATACGAAGAAGTCCATGTGGCTACTTCATAATCAAATACCCTTCTGACGACAGGCAAGCTTGCCCAAGTCTCCATACCCGCTTCCCAACTTTTCCAGGCATTTTGTTCAATCCTTCCTTTTTCGAACCAGAAATGTTCCTCTGTACAAAGATTCAGGTAATCAACTATAAGTTTTTTATCCTTGGTATTTATATCTTCTATATTTACATTGTCTGAATAATCATCAGCTATTCGCTGGTAGTGATCGTTAAATTTGTCATAACGTTCATTAAACTCCTTAAACAAATCTTTGAACAACCGATCTTGCGCATGCTGATAATTTAGGAATCCAAGAAAAATTGTTGTGGAAAGTGTCATACCGCCCAATTGAAGTACTAACGTTTCCCCCGACCACAGGAGTGGTATAAGAATTACACAACAAGTGATTATTCCCACATACAGAGAAATGGGCGTTAGGTTACGTTCCATAAATTTGATTACAGTACTACTAGATTTCATTTCTTTTTTATTATTCATAATGTAAATTCCTAAATTCCCTTCTCTGGCACAAGCTTTTACCTTATACCTAAAAACAAAAAAGCGAAGGGGTAGTAATGCATGCTCAAAACCTTAGTCTCGTCTCAATTTGCAGAATCTATCAGTCATTTTATTGAGGCATTATATATTCTTGATACTTATAGTATCTTAATAATATTCCTTAATATAACTATATGCCCTATCAAATAAAATCTGGTCTTTGTGAAGCTGATATTTTAGTAACGCTTGACGTAGTGATTTTTGAACCTCTCTTTCTCCCGATGTGGTTTTTTGCCATCCTGGAAAACTAACGACCCGAACAATAGCATCAATATCTGCTACAATTCGTTCTACTACAGCAGGAGTTTGTTCAGTTTTTAATTCTATAAACAATTCTGTTAATGCGGCCTTTGGCGATTTTTCTTGGTAAGCGGCTGCTAAATCTTTTTCCGCTTGAACAGTTTCTTTGGCTATTTTACAAAGTTCTTTAACAAATTCTATCGAAGTTATCAAACCCTTTTCTGCTCTATCTCTAAGTTCTTCTAATAGCTCACTAAGTTTTCTAAACTTTGGATTTTCCTCATGTTTCTTAAATCTGTTAACCAGTAACTTTTCTAGTTTCTTAGCGTTCTTAGGATCTGGGTTATTGAAAATGTCCTCAATCACATCGGCATCCAAAATAAACTCATCCAAATTGTGGATATCACCTACGTGTATATTATCATGAATCAATTTAGTCGTTTGTGCCCCTAAGGTCATCCACAATAACTTCCCAATATTATCTGAAGCTGGACGTACTGACTCATATACTTGAGACAACCATTTGTAATCTGTTTGGTATAGTCCTAATATATTATCCGGAGAAAGCGATTCCCATAGTTTACTTAAGAATTTATAATCTGCAGCAAAAGCGTCTTTTTTCTCGACTGTTTTAATAGCGTTTTGTGCATCTTCCAATCCTTCAAAGCCTTGCTTTGTTCTATCTACGCCATCAAAGTGTACTAACGTATCTTTTACTGCTTGTGGCAACTGTGCCCTTAGTTCAGATAAATTTGTGATAATTTGCTTAACTGATGTCTCGTCAAACTCCAACGCTTTAGCAGCATCATCAAATACTCCAAAATAGTCTACAATCCTACCATAGGTTTTGTTAGGAAATAAACGATTGGTTCTACAAATTGCCTGCAATAGTGTATGGTCTTTGATCGACTTATCTAAGTACATCGTTTGCAAAATTGGTGCATCAAAACCTGTTAATAGTTTAGCAGTAACGATTAAAAATTGCAAATCAGAAAGTGGGTCATTATACTCATCCACTATCCTTTCTTGTTGTGATTTATCTATGCCCCACTTTTCCTTAAATTCAGCAGTATCATTGGGAATCGTTGAGATTACTACTCTACTTGCTTCTTTAGGAAAATAGTTATCTAATTCTTCTTTATATAATGTACATGCAAAACGATCAGGCGTAACAATCATCGCTTTAAAGCCGTGTGGTAATACCTTATCCTTAAAATGAGTAGCAATATCCTTTACTATTTTGGCTACCCTTTCAGGTGATTTAAGAAACGCCGCCATCTTTGCAGATTTTTTGTTCAATGCATCTGCTTCTTCATCAGTTAATGCTGCCTCTTCTTTAAACGCCGCAAAAAGCTGATCTATGGTTTCCTTATCCACATGAACATCAATTAAACGAGGTTCAAAATGAAGTGGAAGCGTAGCACCGTCACGAATAGAATCTTGAAAGGTATAACGGGATAGATAACCGCCTTCATCTTCATCAGAACCAAAAGCCCAAAAAGTATTTTTATCTGCTTTATTCACGGGCGTACCCGTTAATCCAAACAAAAATGCATTCGGTAGAGCAGCTCGCATTTGCCTACCTAAATCTCCTTCTTGCGTACGGTGGGCTTCATCAACCAACACAATAATATTATCTCTGGTATTCATATTAGGCTTGGCATCTCGAAACTTATGTATCATCGAGATGATAATTTTTCGAGTATCTTGCTCCAACATTCTTTGTAAATCCTTAATACTTTCTGTTGCCTCAACATTCGGAATGTCTGAGGCATTAAAGGTGCCTGAAATCTGGGTATCTAAATCTGTCCGATCCACCAGTACAATAACTGTTGGACTTTTTAATTCGGCAGCTCGTCTTAACTTTTGTGCGGCAAAAACCATCAGTAAGGACTTTCCAGAACCTTGAAAATGCCAGATTAAACCCTTTTTTACACGACCTTCTTTTACGCGGGCAACAATTTTGTTAGCACCTTCGTATTGTTGAAAGCGAGGGATTACCTTGCTACGTTGTTTCTTTTTGTTAGTTGTAAACAAAGAAAAATTTTGTAAAATATCTAACAAACGAGCTGGATGTAACAAATCACCCATCTCTTTACCTATTTCTCCCAATCCTAACCTACGAGCCAAAACATCATCTTCATCTTCTAAGCGCCAAGGTGCCCAAAAATCTAAAGGGCAGCGGATACCCCCGTAATACAACGCTTTACCTTCTGTTGCAAAAGATAGTATGTTCGGCACAAACAGTTGGGGAACTGAGTTTTCGTACACCTCGTGAATTTCGTAAGCACCATCTAGCCAACTAACGCTTGGACGTATGGGGGTTTTTGCCTCACCCACCACAACTGGAATTCCATTGATAAATAGTACGATATCAGGTATTTTAGTTTCGCGGTGATGAATTCTAAACTGGTTGGTAACGATATAGGTATTTTGATTTAAGTTTTCGAAGTCGAAAATTCTAATGGGCACATGTCGGTTATTTTCGCCAAATGGCATAGTTTTATCTCCACCTAGCCATTTAAAAAACTCTTCATTGGCTTTTACCAAACCTGTATGATTTACAGAAATTAAAATGGCCCTTAGTTTATAGATTACTTCATCGGCGAGCTCAGGCTTGGCAGTAATTTCTGGATTTAGTCGAATTAATGCATCCTTTAATTCTTGCTCTAACAAAACCTCATTTACTGAGCGATTTAAATCGGCTGCAGATTTATACTGCCATTGAATTCCATAGCCTACTTTTGGTTCATGAAATTTATTTGTATTCAAGTTGACTCCTGAAAGTTGGTTGATGATGTAATGTTCTACACTATTTAGTTCGTTGAAAGCCATTATTAAACTATGGTTAAGTGATTGAGGTAACTTTTTACTTCTGTTGGAAGCAAAGAATTAAAAACTTTGAATTTTTTATCGGTAACAATTAAATTATAATGCCTACTTCGACTTGTTGCAACATTGAACCGATTACTATCAAATATGAAATTAGGAGAACCATCTAGTCGCAAGATCAAGAAACAAATGTCAACTGTTAATCCTTGAACTCTATCTATTGTCTCTACAGTAACTTGGTTAGGAACATTTTTCGCAACAGTGGATAGTGATTCTTGAAGTACAACAACATCTTTACGAAATGGAGCTAGCACACATATTTTAAGACCAGTATTATTTTGATGAATATCATGAAGGAAATTATTAAGTTTAGAGGAGAACTTAAGCAAATCATCTAATGTAGATAGTGAGTCCTCAAGTAAAATTTGAGTTGTTTTTTCTTTGTTAAAATAGCGCTGAAATACTGAGCCGATCTTAATAGACGATTGAGTTTGATTTCTTGAAACTAAATTACCTTCATAAAAAAAATTTGTAAGAGTTGTATTGTAAGTATTAAGTCTAAAACTTTCCTTTAAGAGGTAATTCACAACATTTGCTTCCCCCATTATACTTTCCATGCCGTTAACAAGAAGATTTATGTTTATATTTATTTTCTCGGCATTATTTGAATTTAAAACTATAGGGCTTAATTGTTTTGGATCTCCTATAATAACTACTTGTCTGGCAAGGTATTTCAAAGCGAAAATAGTTGTGTAAAATGCTTGAGAAGCTTCTTCGATTATAAGTAAGTCAAAATAATAGATAGGTTTTGTCAGATCCTTTACTTTGTGGGAAAGCTTAAAATAAGTTGTTAACAAAACAAAATCGTTGGTTATCCTAGAATCATCATAAGCCTCTAAATAGTTCAATTCCTTTTTCTCAGAAACAGTTAAATTAGTTTTGAAAACATTTAAGGTAGGGTTCTTTAAACCCTCTTTTTGCGCTATTTCTATTAATGCCTTATTTGCAAGTGCAGCTACACAAACCTTTTTATTCTTACCATATTTACTTATAAAATCTGCGGTGATTGTCGATTTTCCTGTTCCTGGTGGACCTTTGATTATTACGGTTTTTTGATTTTCTAACCCTGAAATGATGCCCTCAACTTTGTTTTCATCGAAGGAAGAAAATTTAAAAGATCTGTTATTACTAGGGTTAATTCTATCACCATTATTTTTAGTAAAACCCTGAAGATTTTGAAGGTATGCGTATGGAGGTTCTGGTTCACCCAATACAATCGTAATTTCAAGCTTAGCGGAAGCCTTACTGACAAAAAAATCAAAAATAGTCAGAGGAATATTTCCGATACCTACATAAACACCTTCATCCTCATTGTTAATGTAGTAAAGAGCTGACACATTATGATCATTAGTGCCGTAAGCCTCTTTCGCAAATTCAGAAAAAGTTTTATTCAAGCTATTTAAATCCTTTGGTAGATAAAGGCAATACTGCATATCTAATCTTGGACCTTTGTTCTTCGGGAATCTAACAATAATATTTCCTCTAACTTTATCCACTGCATAAAGTTTCCCAAGAAAACACTTTCTTTCTTCAAATAGAACAATCATTTTTGAACTTAAATATCGTTCCCATTGTAAACTTAGTTCTTCAAGTTGCCATTCGTAGAATTTTAATTGATCAGTTTTAGTAATCATACATTTCCAAAGCTATATAAATCTTTATGTTCGTTACCAAAACCTTCAAATAGAGATTTAAATTCTAGTGTATTATTCATACGAACAATTAATATTGTCTCAGAATTAATATCATACTTTAAATCGTTAATAGATGCTTTATTAAATAGGTTGTTTACCACTGATATTTTTTTGCTCGAGTCTGAAATATTCATGCTAAATAGAAGTTTATCACCATCATTTATTAATTCTTCTTTTGCATGGATTATTCGATGGATATTATTCTTCATCAACGCAAATAGTTGTACACAATCGTCATCTAGTTGCTCCCAAACCTGAATAGTTATATATAATAGGTCTCCTTTAGCGGACCTAGGATAAACAGTTAGTTTCTGGCCATCTTTAGTGAACTCAAAGAATTTTTTATATAGAGTTTCACTATATCCAGAAATGTCATAGCCATTTGATTCGTAATATGACAAAGACTTAAACGCAACCAATAGCCAAGCTGCCTCCTTGTCCGATTTAGAATATTGTTTACCGAAAAGACGCTTGAAATCCTCAATTTCTTTATCAGTTAATTCAGATTTTTCTTTCTTAGGCGAGCTTTCAGGTTGATAGTAATATTTGGCTTCAGTAAGACTACGCCAGGCTTGCGTATCCATATCATGTATACAAAAAGGCAATTCCGATTCTAAACTCTTACTAACGAAAAAACAATTACCTTCCTTATGAATCAATTTACCTTCATCAAAATTATGTTCAAGTATCAACTCATCAAAGGATAGTTTATGAGGAATATAGCCGCCGGAATAGATATAAATTGGAAATTGCACCTTTTGACTCCAGTTTTCGTAATATGGAGCTGAAAATAATTCACTGTGTTGATTTAATAAATCTTGGTTTACTGTCGAAGATATTTTTACATCATGGACTTGATTATGATACTTAGGAGGAAGTAATAATTCTTTGTGAATTATATTAGATTGCTCCTTTTCAATAAAGCTTACTATCTCTTCTTCATATCCCATCCATTCATCTTTATTATATTTATAACAAGATTCCATATTATCCAAAGAATGGAAGTTAATATTTTTGCCTTTCGGATTTAAAAAAGGGTAGTTTAAAGCAGATAAAACAATATTGTTTAACGTCGAAAGCAAACTATAAAACTTAATTACCAATTCCGTCTGGCTGCAATTATCATAAATTTTCTCTCCAAATTTCTGCACAAAAAATGAAGTATGCTCTAATAATGCTTCATTTTGTTCAAGTTTGAACAATAAATTTAAGCACTTAGACACATCACATCTACTTAAAGCTGTCCTGAATTGAAAATGTAAATGATTTTCATCAAAACAACCCATTTCTAAGAAAAGTTGCTTTTTTTGAACTTCATTCCCAATCCAATTTTTATAAACATCAGCTACCTCCTCATCATTGTGCAATAAATCACTATCAAATACTATAAATTTATTTTGCGGAAAAAAAGAATGATTTTTTCCATTTTGGATATAATTGAATTTATCGCAATCAACTTTATTAATATATATATAATCTAATAACGCAATAGTAAAGTGGTCAATAAAACCAAAATGGGCACTTCCAAGATTGAGTGTAGTATTATTACAAAACCAAGCATCTACTGCTAAATAGAAAAATTGCCTGTAGCTAACAGAAATGTCTTTTTTTGATTGGATAGATTTTATTATATCTTCTTTTTTAAATTCTTTAAGTTTAAAAACATCACTTCTTAATAACTCCTTACTCTTGACACTTAAACCATTCAAATTAGATAATAATTCATCTAGAGATTTATTGTTTGTGGTTAAATTAGAAACGAGGTCTAACAAACGAAACTTTTCTTCTATTTGCTCATTCTCAGTATTTGTGAACTTGACAATTACTTCATCTAAGTATAGATCGCCATCTATTATAGTATCATTCCAAGTAATTTTCTTGGCTAAAGATTTATATATATTGGTGTCTTCTTCTGCTAGTCTTACAAAAATTTCTAGAAGTCTGATATCTTCATTTTGAGAGTCATAAACTACACGGTCGGTGTATCCTAAATAAAAACTCTTATCATCTAGAAGGTCAACTAGTGAATTTAATTCATTAAGGTAAGTTTTAGAAAGGTTTTTGATTTCTATAGGGTGTAAAAAGAAATCATTGTATTTTGAAGAATAAACAAAATCTTCGTTATTATACAAGTCGTATAATGACTTCAATTCACCTAAAGTATTTTTGTACCAAGATAGTTTCGCAACTGTTTTAATATCTATTCCATCCAATGATCTTAAAACTTCTAAAATCAAATATTTGTCTTGTGCATCAACAGTAGATATTTTTGATTCGAAAAAAGAAACTATTTTAAGATATAAACCATTTTTTTGATGATAATATGAGGCTTCATCTCCAACTACTATCTCATAAAGCTCTTTAAATGGAGAAAGATCAATTGCCGAAATTTCACCGCCGTTATTATTTATTAGATGATTTATAGACTTTAGCGTATCATCAAATAGGAATAAACTATTATTTCCGTAGACATCTTCTAAAGAAAAGTACTCACTACCAAAAGCAATAAATTTTACATTGCTAATTTCATCATAACTTAATTCAGATGAATTAAGCCAACCTAAAAATTCCTGATATTTATCCTTTTTAAAAGAAGCTATTTTAGAGTTTAAAACCAATATAGCGTTACTATCACTAAAAAAAGGTTTTATCTTCTTCTTACCTATGACTTCAATCTCCAAGTAAGGAATTTTTATATCAATTTCCTCAATTGAAGTGTGTGCAAGATGCTTATCGCTATTTATAAATTCAAGATAAGTAATCGAGCCTATAATATTTGCTAATCCAGACTTATCGTAGATGACTTCACTAGCCAACTGTTTTTTGCCACTAGTATCAATCAAAAATTTGATCTCATTTATACCCTTCAATAATCCACTATTAAATGCGGAATTAATAACACTTCGTTCTTGATTATCCTCATCGAGGTAGGATTTCGGTAGGATTTTTAGATAAGTAGACCATAGACCTTTTTCCGATAATTTATTTACCCACCGTATAAGTGAATAGCCAATGTGATAGAACAAATAATGATTCCATATATTCTCAGCAAGTATTCCCTCCCTATCAGTTTTTGAAACAAAGTCTGCATTTACAATAAATGGGAATCTGTACTTATCATCTGATGTTGGCAAATAGTTATATAAAATTGATTCAGATTCGCTGATAGGAATGATTTTCTCCTTTTCTATCTTAACTGCAAAGGATACAACAGTTTCATTAAGTTTACCAAGTTTTTCAGGGATATTTTCTAATATTTTTCCTTTTTTATTCTTGAAAACAAATTTATTTTCTTCAATTTCTAGGTGTTCCAAATCAAAACCTGCTTCGGCAAACGCACCATTGTTTATTTCAATATCATCTTGAAACGATGCATACACAGACTGTAATTCGTCATTTGTGTACACTTTAGTTTGATCATCTTCTTTTACAACCCTTATTGATATTTCTTTTTGACTTGGATCGGTATAGCGTATGCTTTTGGTATTACGAAGGAATAATAGAAACGTAGGATCATCTACTAAGCTTCCTATCATTGCATTATAATTTTTTTCTTGAATCTTTGCTTGCCCAACTGCAAGAGAAATATTTACGTTTTTTTTCTTATTTATGAACGGAAGTATTTCTCGCGGATATTCGGCAATATCTACCCAAATTGGCTTTATCTGCCAAGGAATATTATCAATATTTGTATACTTACTTTCTTGACCATCAAAATCCAAAAAGAAATTTCTTTGAGCATTTGTATTTAGTTTATTCCAGTATGGCTTGTACAGCCCTCGGAAATCTCCATACACATCAGCACCTTTGTCGAATTTAAAGCTGTAATCTTGAGAATAGATAAATACCTTTTCACTATCAGAAAAAACCGATTTAAAACCTATTCCTTTATATCCAGTTTTGGTTTCATCGTTACGCTTAGTACTTTGTGCAGCGTCGCAAATGGCCTTAACATTTTCTCTAGTGAAATACTGACCTGTATGCTGAAACAAAAAGTAATTTTCTAATAACCGGATATCTATCTCAACTCCTCTATTACTCACTGGCATATCATCTGCATTTTGAATCAACTCAAATACAAATCTTTTGGTTTGCGTATAGAGTTCTAACTGATTTAATCGCAACTGAGCCGCAATTGAAGCCGCGTCTCCTGGATTTTCACCTTTTTTCCCGAACCAATTAGCTATAAAGTCTTTGGGACTCACGACATCGGTAGTTTGCTCTATTTCAAATATCTCTTCGAATGCCAATAGAAATGGGTTGTCATATTTAGCTCTATCATTATCTTCTGCTATACCAACTTTTATGTAATATGTTTTGCCGTTCACGAGTGTCCTGGCGTCTGGAACAAATACACTTACCGAAGTGTGGTATTTATAACCGTCAATAATAGGGTATTGTAAGGCTCTATCGTTTAGTTTTAATTTAAAAAAACCAATTTTTCTGAGAGTGCCGTCATCATTTTTAGGTCTGTCTAAGACTCCCAAAAATTGCATTTCTTCGATTTGCCATGATTTTTTAAGCCTGTTTAAGGCTTCTTGTTGTGAGAGCATAATTTTAATATAGAGATTTTAATAATTATTATATTCCAAGTTTATGAAATAACACCTTATTCCTTTTTTTAGCATTTGATAGCACTTGGTTAAAAGGCATGATATCTATGGTACATTTTAAGCTTTTATTATAACCGAACCAGCCAAGTCCATCAAAAGATTTTTCGAGCTGAGCATTCTCGGCATATTGGTCTATTTTTTCGTTTCGGTCGCAAACTAAATAACAGTAAAATCTTGTATGCTCTCCAATGTCATAAGTCCTGCCGTCATTAGTCAACCTTTTACCTTTACGGATTTCTCTAACATAGTCATAGAGTTGAACAATCGGATTATCCTCGTTTTCATCGTACCCCTTACGCATTGGCCTTTTAAACTCAACTAGAACGACAGAATTAAATGGTGCTTCATCTCCCTCAATATAAGAAATGGGATTATTGAATATCATCAAGTCAGGACGATCTGAACAATCGTTTTCAAAACCTTGGATACTTTTTAGAGGCTTATCTGAAGATAGAAAATTATGGAAACTTAAGCGTTCGTCAATTATCCATAGATTTTGATTATTAAAGTCTATTTCATTAGAAGTTGTTCTAGTTGGATAAATAATACTATGAACAGTATCTTCTAATTCGTATTTTCCTTGCAAATTAAGTGCTAAAGATTTTTCGAAAAGCTCTAATATGTATTTACGGTGCACAACATACTGAGCCAACTTTGATTTATTAATATCAGAAAGTTCTTCAAATAACTTAGAATACTTTTCCTTCAACATATCAGCATCTTCACCCTCAATATCTGTGAGCAGGTCAACTGTGTCTTTTCTAAAATCATATTCAAGCTCCTGAAGCTTCTTGTATAATTTCAAATCTAACTCTTGATCTGAGGTATGTTCCGTCACCACAATATCGTCAAATGAGGGAATGTATTTATTTAGAATTCGATATTGGGGAGCAGTTTCTGCTATAAAATTGGAAATCCGACCATTTTTTCTTGCTTTAAATTCTTCTATTTCTGCTTCAAAGTATTTTTTAACAATGGGTTGTAATGCCAAAAACAAATCACTTTCTGCAATTAGTTCACCATCGAAAATTCCATTTTTGCTAAACCTAATCTCTGTTCTCTCATCATTAATATTTGCATCAAAATAGGTTCCTTCTACATAACATACAATTAAGTATTGTTTACCTGTTTCTTCATCCTCAATTTTTGAATGTATATCTGGAAAAACCTTACTAACATTAAAATAATCGACTTCACGATTATTTGCACACAAAGAGATTTTGTGATTGGTAAATTGCTCGTGCTCAAACCATTTCAGAAGTGTAATTTTAAACGAAAATGGCTCGACATTAAAGGTATCTTTAAAAGTATTTCCTAACGTTAACTTGCTAAAGTACTCATTTAACGTTATGGCTTCTTCTTCGTCTTTTAAAATGATTTTAGGGCAATTCGCACTTAAGAAGTAAATTAAACAATGTTCTACTATTCGATCTGCAATAGTGCTTAATTTCTTTGGGCATTTAGATTTGTAAGGCTCTTTATAACCAATCAATTGAACAACTGTTTTCCGTCCTTTAATTTCTTCTAAAGTAATAAGCTGATGCTTTGCAATTCCCTCGGTAGCGTGAAGATTAAAAGCGAAGGTCCGTTTTGATGGTATTTTATCATTATAAAACTCACTTTCGATTTTAACATCGTTAAAAGCTTTCAACCACATAAAACGTCCTAATCCTAAACCACCTCGCTCAGCTTTGTAAGTTGAATACTCTCTTTTAAATGACTCATAGTTGTCATTTGTAAATCCTATGCCATTATCAATTATTGTAAAACCAATAATCTCTGCTAATACCTTTCTACCATCATTTTCGGTTTCGAAAGTTGTTTGAGGACTTCGATGAACTATAATTTCAATCTCACCATTCGGTACTTTGGTATCTTCAATAGCGTGAATTGAATTAATTATAGCCTCAAAAACTGGTAGTAACATGTTACGCTCTGCCAATTTCAAACGGCTTACCCTTCCTTTAAGGTCTATGCCAATTCTTTCGGTTGATACTTTTGAGGCCATGATTTATTAATTAAAATATTTGGTTGATGAGACTTTTTTGAAGGGATTGGGAAGTGAAGATTTTTTGATCTATATCTTTTCGATTATTTTCTATTAAGCTCAAAATGTTTACAATTTCAATCTGTTCGGCAATTGAATTGGGAATTGCTAATTTAAAATCTCTTTGGGAGGTGATGCCAACATAGGCTCTTGTTGATTGTGAGCTTAATCTTGTAATTTGATTTTGGAAATATTTAGCATTAAAGACGTAATATAAAAACTTGTTTAATAGTTTTTCAGGGTTTGTTCTATAGAAAGTTACTTGAGGAGTGAGCATCAAATATGGATATTCAATTTTATCAGGGACCAGTGCAACTTGACCTACTGTTCCCTTATGGCTTAACAATACATCTCCTGAATAAGAAAATCCAATTCTCAATTTATTTGTAATATCTTCTGGAAGCTTCATAGATTTCTCTAAATCAATGATTCCATCTACTAAAGTATTGGCCATTATAAATGGTATTCCAATAGGAACATAATCTGACGATTTTGGATGAAGCTCGCCATGGTTGCCATCTTGAATTTTCATAATGTACTTTTCAGACAATAACTTGCCAACTGTAGTAACCTTCCATCCATTCGCTACTTCACTTTTAATTAAGTTATTGAATGTGGTTTCATTTTTAAAACCTTCTAATACTAATCTACTTTTTGCAACTTCATACTGCATATTAGCCTGTCTTTTCAAGAATTTCTCCTTTTCAATTACTTCATCTAATGTCCAAAGTAATTCTGCTAAACGGCGTTGTTCTTCCTTGGGCGGCAGGAGGAATTCATAGTTTGCAAGGTCTTTCCAATTTATGTATGGATTAACAGAACCTTTTGAGTTCTTTATTGAATGGTCTGTAAAACCTTCTGACATCATTACAAAAGGTAAAAAAAGCTTATCAATAATTTTTTCATTTGCCTTTATTACTAATGTTGTATTTGATGTAATACCTTCAAATGGGGCTATAACAACTTTTCTTAAATAAGTTCTTCTTGAACCATAAAGTATATCGTCTTTTTCAAAATATCTTATAAATGCTGGCCCTAGGTACTCATCTTTCAATTCTCCCCATTCACGCAGATGTAAATCTTGAGAACCCATATGTTCTCCTTTAACATAGAAAGTCAAATCCGTTTTTTCTCTATCAACTGATTTTTTTTGTTGTATAGCAACTGATCCAAATTTAACTTTAGTCCAATTACTTTTGTCAAGTTTAAATGACTGAATAGTACTTTCTAATATATCTTCCATTATTTTAATACTTCAAACAGATTAGTCATCGAATGTTTCAATTTTTCACTTGAAGTATTCCAATTGTTATATGCTTCTTCAAAAGAGATTGCTTCTTCTCCTTTATCAACTTTTACATAAAAGTTGATATTCATATTTCCATCAAATTCTAAAATTTCTTCAAGGGTAGCAACATTTGCATAGTGAGGTATGTCTTTGAATCCTTTAAATGTAGAATAAAGTTTATTGATATGCTCTTTAGTTAGGTATGCTAAGCCTTTATTATCAATAACATCATGCTTACCGTTAACAAACAGGACCTTTCCTTTTCTATCTTTAGGCTTATTTGTGTTTCCAACCAAAATCATAGCTTCCATTGGAGAGTTGTAAAAAAGATTTGCACCTAGACCGATTACAGCTTCAATCTGGTCTTCGGAAATCATCTTTCTTCTCATTTCTGCTTCCATGTCTCGAAATAAAATCCCATGAGGCCAAAGTATTGCGTAGCGGCCATTTTTATTATCTAAGCTTTTGTGGATGTGTTGCTGAAACGCATAATCTGCACAACCTTGTGGCGGTGTACCCCAAATATTTCTGCCGTAAGGGTCATTTTCAAATCCTTTACGGTCCCAAGCTTTGATAGAATAAGGTGGATTGGCTAAAATTACATTGAACTTTTTGAGTGTATCGTTTTCTAAAAAAGCTGGTTGTGCTAAAGTGTCTCCACGTACAATGCTAAACTCTTCAATGCCATGCATAAACATATTCATACGGGCAATGGCAGAGGTAATCAAATTTATTTCTTGTCCGTATAATTTCAAAGTGCGGTATTCCTTGCCTTCATCTCTCAGATGCAAGGCACAGTTTAATAGTAATCCGCCTGAGCCGCAGGTAGGGTCATACACGCTTTCTCCGGGCTGTGGATCCATGATCATAGTCATCAATTTTACCACTGTACGGTTGGTATAGAACTCTGCAGCAGTGTGCCCGCTATCATCTGCAAATTCTTTGATCAAATACTCATAAGCATTGCCCAATTTATCATCGGCAACTGTACTTAGATTAAGTTTATGCTGTGAGAAGTGTTCAATCAAATTAATGAGTGTAGCATCAGAAAGTCGGTCTTTATTTGTCCAGCTAGCATCACCAAAAATACCATAAAGCGTGTCAGGGTTGGCCTTTTCAATTTCACGCATCGAGTTTTGTATGGCAATACCCACATTGGTGGTGGTTTCTCTTGCCGTGTCCCAATGGGCTTCTTTTGGAACTATAAAATGATGGTGTTCAGCAAAAGCTGCATATTCCAAATCACCATTACTTTCATGTAATGCTTTTACAAACTCTTCATCATACACGTCGCATATTCGTTTAAAAAACAAAAGTGGGAAAATGTATTGTTTATAATCTCCGGCATCAATGGTACCACGTAATACTTTTGCAGCACCCCAGAGATATTTTTCTAATTGTTGTTGGGTCATTTTAGTCTATTGTTTCTATCTCTACTTCATCTTCCACTGAAAATTCTTCGGCGACACTATTTTTCACATCTACCAAATTCATCAGTTTTGCTTTCAATATATTTCTTCTTTTTTGATAAAAATCTAAATAAGTATCCATCGTTAAATCATTATCGATGGGTATAAGGTGAAGATTTTTGTAATTGGCTAGAGCATCATCTTTATAGCTACCTTCTACCCAAGTTTTAAATGGCGTGGCATTTTTTTCTAAATTTTCAGTCTCTTGTATTAATTGAAGATTGCCAATGCTATTAAAGGAGTTTTTGTAATCTTTTCTCACGTTTTCATCAGTCATGCCTAATAAAGTAAGCTCTTTATCGGTGAATAGCTTTTTAGGGTGGATATGATCTTGATGGAAAATGTAATGATGATTTAAAGGGTAAATCAAGCTCAAAACCATAAATGCAAATGCACTTCCATACTGGGTATTCAATAAATTGTCAATTGCCTCTTCGTTAAAACTTAAAGATTTATTAGAATTTCTGTATTTTTCTCGAAGCTGGCTTAACGGAAATAGTCCTAAATTTTGGGAAATGATATCCCTATAAGTTGGATATAGATTATCAGGAGAACCCCCGAATACCTTCTTAAGCAATGCACGTAATAGCCACTCTTTGATAAGTTTCCTGTTTTCACTTTGTGATGAACTACTTAAAATTTCATCACCTATTTTATTCTTATTTAAAAAATAAGCAATAGGTATAATTGCATTGTAAGCTGTTAATGTTTTGTCATTGAAACCAAAAGATGCAATTAGATGAACCGTGTTATATAAGGCAGCAGAAATGTTATCCCACTCTCGTTCTATCAAAGCCATATTTTCAGTTGAGAAATTATCAACTTTGAATTTAATATCATTTATATCTGACAATACTAAGCAAGCTTTAAGTACTAAATCTTTATGAACATTAAATCCAGGGTTGATTTTATTTATATTATCTACAAATCCATGAATGATCTCTCTTGCATCCTTATCTTTCCATTGCGCAGTAGCGATAGAAAGTAATAAATCGGAGTAGCTCAATTTTGTACCACCACTGTTTACTCGAATAAAAATGTGTAGCACCTTATCTAGCTCTTCTGATTTCTCTAAGTAAAAGTTGATTAATTCTTTTTGAGTAAAACACTGAAAAAGTTTTGCCAGTGTATCGGAAGCGAATTTTGCCTGCAATTGTGAAAACTTTGAAGTATCCATCAAACCATTATTGCTTATATAGGAGAATATGTCTGGAAAATCATTAAAATCTAAAATATCACCGACTTTAAACCAATGATATCTCTCTGGAAATTTTTGTGATAAATGGTCCAATTCTTCTTTTGAGAGGAACCTGAAATCATAAAGTTTTTCATTTCCATCAGCCTCTTCCAGTAAATTAATATATAACTGACGTTTCGGGAATGCATGATCACTTTTCCACCCATACTTGTTAAGCTTATAAGCATAACTACCTTTAAGACCAAGATATAAAGAAGTCAATCTTTGCTGACCGTCGAGAACTGCTAATCTATCTTTATCCCCTGATAATTCTGCTAACTCATTATGTTTTTTGTCTCTTTGATGGTAATACGGTAAAAATCTGTAGAACTTAAATTTCTGTACATTTTCAGCCTTAACTTTCCAAAACAAGAAAGTACTAATTGGGTAGTCTCTTAAAATAGAGTCAAAAAGTATCTCAATTTGAGTAGTATTCCAAACAAACTCTCTTTGTATTGCAGGTAGGATAAATTCTTGCTCTTGTATAGATTTTATTGCATCTTTAATTGAGATTGGTTTTTCGTAAGCCATGTTGCGTTAATTTATAAATTGATTTAATATTTTTTTAAACTTTTCTTCTGCTTCTAAACTTTCATTCCAAGCGGTTTTTAAATCTGCTAAAGCAACTTCAACAGATGGTAAATTGTCTTCTATTATTTTTTCTACGTAAAGTGGAATATTTAGGTTATAGTCATTTTCTGCAATATCTTCTAATGAGGCTATTTTGGTATAGTTTTCTACCTCATTAAAATTAGTATACCAGTCAAATAATTGATTTACGTGGTGTGGTTCTAGAAAATTTTGAGCTCTTCCAACTCTTACTTGTTGAGAGCCGTCTATGAATAATACTTTTCCTTTTTTCTCAGCAGATTTGTTTTGTTTAAAAACCATAACACAAGCTGCTAACTGTGTTCCATAGAAAATATTTGGGCCTAGTCCAATTACTGCTTCCAATAAGTCTTGTTTCAATAATTCTTCACGGATTTTTCCTTCGGCTCCTTTTCTAAATAGTGCACCATGTGGCAAAACAACTGTCATACGTCCAGTACTATTCATGGATTTAATCATGTGTTGCACCCAAGCCATATCACCATTACCTTTGGGTGGTACGCCAGCTATATTTCTTCCATAAGGGTCATTAACCCAATTCTCACTTCCCCAGTCATCTAAAGAGAAAGGAGGATTCGCAATCACACAATCAAACGTTTTTAAGCCATCTGCTACAAAAAATGCGGGATTACGAAGTGTATCTCCACGTACAATATTAAAATCTTCGATACCATGCAGAAACATATTCATCCTTGCAATAGAGCTAGATGTCAAGTTCTTTTCTTGTCCATATAAAGTTAATGTTCTATAATCTTCATTACTTTCCTGTAAATGATTAACACATTCTAAAAGCATACCACCTGTGCCGCAGGCAGGATCATAAACACTTTCGCCTTCATGTGGGTCGAGTATCAGCCCTAATAAGTGAACAACAGATCGGGGTGTATAAAATTCACCAGCTTTTTTATTCGTTAAATCTGCAAAGTGCTTAATTAAATATTCGTAAGCCTGCCCTAAGATGTCCGCATCTACTAAAGAATTAGATAAATTGTATTGAGAGAAATGTTCAATTAAATCAATCAATAACCTATCAGACAGCTTGTTTTTATTACTCCATTGAGCATCTCCGAAGATACCATAAAGTAATTCTTGGTTAGCCTGCTCAATCCCACGAAAGGCTTGTTCTATCGCTAGACCGACATTTGTTGTCGTTTCCCTTATATTATTCCAGTGGCATCCTTCAGGTATTTCAAAACGATGAAACTCTGGTAATAAAGCATATTCTAAATCCCCATTCGATTCTGCAAGTGCTTGCTGGTATTCTTCATCGTAAACATCAGAAAGACGTTTAAAAAAGAGCAATGGAAATATGTAAACCTTAAAATCAGAAGCATCTACTGGACCTTTAAGGATCCATGCGGCTTTTGATAAGTATTGTTCTAATTGAGCTATTGTTAATTTCATTAATAGGGTAATATTTACTTTTTACGACGATTATTGCTAAAAATCTAGTTTAACCTGTTTATATATTTTCGTAAGCAACTGACATTTAAACAACTAGATTTATCAAGATAATTGATTCTTAAAGCCGTAAGATAACCAAAAAAATAAATTATTATTTACTGCAAAACGCTGGCAGTTTTATTTTTTAACACTTAATAAAAGATTTAAGACATGGCATCGACTACTTGTTAAGTTGATAGATTACTGTATTGCCAATTACCGACTGACATCATTGCAAATAAAACAATGAAAAACAGAGAAGCATATTTAGTTTTCATTTTAATGATAATTAGATTTTCCAAGTTAACAGTAAGATTCTAAAATTCATTACGGGAAACCGTATTTGGTGATTTCCAGATAAATCGCGATTTCGAAAGCTCAAAACTGGTTTGACTGTACTTGTACTTTAACAGAGTAATCAACATTTTGTGACTAAGTAATCACAAATATTTTACTAATATTTTTAGTATTATTGTAAAAAATATTTGGTTATGATACGCGAGATAGAAATCCCCAGAAATGAATTTATCGACACCCTAGCAGACCCTGGCAAGGTCTCGGGCTTTGTAAGTCCTGCCGAAGACTATGCGCAAAAACGTTTGCACATTGCGCAGCGAATCGTTAAAGATCCTGTTAATACCTTCTATTTCGAAGCGGATGATGACCAAATGCGCTTTTTCGGGATTTACAAGGGTTCCATCATCGTAGTTGATAAAACCGCAGTTGTGCGCTCTGGCAGCATCATTGTCTGTTGTGTTGATGGAGAATGGTTAACCCGCAAGCTCTGTATCCGCGGCAGCCAAACCCTTTTATGCTTAAATAATAATTTTGAAGCTTGCCTGAATATAACTGGCAAGGAAATAGACATTGTTGGTGCCGTTACCTGGACCTGCTTGCCGCATAACAATTGAGGGTGTTGGATTTGCGAATTTCGTTGATGATATTTTTCAAGGCAACTAGCCTTACAAAAGCCTTAAACTTTAAATAATAAATTGCCCTTAACTATTGCTCAATAAAGCGTGTAGGTAGTTCTACATAAACGGCATTTTCTTGCCGTACAGCTACTGAGCACTATGCCATTTAACCAAAATTAAGCATCTTTTGGGTTTGGCACTATATTTCACTAAACAATAGCGGTTTAGGTTGCCCAACAGTAGTTGTTGCGCTTAGACTTTCGCTAAGCTAGGCCTTTAGAAGGTAGATATTAGGGTTAATAGTCGGTCTCTAGGTGGAGGCTTTGCGTATTAAAAAAACTGAGATTCGGCAGCAAAAAGAATCTACCCTGTTGTGATGATGAAGATAGGTACCTGAAGAAATTCAGGTGCCTTTTTTTAAGGTGGTAGAAGCCATTGCCTTATGGATCATTTGTTAATTCAGCTTTAGGCCACGGATTATCATTGATTCTCATTATTTGCCAACTTAACACAGCTGGCCTATTTGGCTAAGCGCATTTTTACCTCATTAAGTACAATGATGAGGGTTTTTGTAGGATCGATAGCGGTTTATGTGCTGCCTTCGCCTTTTTTTAAGGTTAAGGACTTAAGCAAACCCTTGGCGGGCAGGCATTGATGGCATACAATTTTATTTACAATAAATTAGTGTGCTGCTATAGAAAATTGTACCTTGAAATGCAAAAAATCTTATATGTTATCAGC
>SEBM01000669.1 GCA_004296145.1 Flavobacterium sp. | reverse complement strand
CAACAGTTCTGAATTTTGACAATGTCTGAAAAGCTTCAGCACAGCTTAAATATATTTCAGCATTTTTAGAATCAGTAATAGCTAATTGTTTAAATCTCAAATAGGTATTTTGAATTCCTTTAATGTTTGCATTTAAAATTAATAAACGTGCTCCGTCAATTAATGGCATCAAAGCACGGGTTTTTATATCAAATTTATCTTTGTATGGTCCATCTTCTTCAACAATGAATTTTTTGAAAAAACTTAATGGCGAATTTTTCTTTAAAGCGTCATTTCCTAAGAAATCAAAGAATAAAGTATTATTTACAGCATTCTTAAAAATAACATTTTCTATAGCTTCTTCTATTTTTGGCTCACCAAAAACGATTTCATAATCAAAGAAAATACTGCTCAGATCATTGCTGTTTTCACCTGGAGTATTCATCCAGCTGTTGTATTGTTTTGTCCAGTCACTCAATGATTTACACCAAAGCATATTACTTCCCATATGTCCGTTTGGACAAAGTTCATAACCTACTTTTTCAAGTATGGCAGTAGTTCTTTTAGCCAGTCTCAAAAAGTAATCTTTTACATCTCTGTATTTCTCCGGCGTTACGTCTTCAAAAATCAAAATACTATCCTGATCAGTAAGTAAAAGTTGTTCTTTACGTCCTTGACTACCAATACTTAACCATGCAAAACGGGCAGGAGGTGAGCCTAGATCCAAAATTGATAATTCGACAGAACGCTTGATTATTGCCAGATTTATTTCACTTGCAATATTACTAACATGTGAAATCGGTATGTTTTTTTGTAACGAATTCTGAATCAGGTCAGACAAACGATCACGAATTTGTTTTAAATCTTTTGGAAGTTGAGAACGTTTTATTTCTTTAATCAAAACCCCTGGATTACTGGCCTGAGCAACAACTAAGTCATGTTCAGAAATAATTCCTTTTACAGAAGATTTGCTTGTACCGTCCTTAGTTACACATAAATGGCTGACATTATGTTTGAGCATCAATAATTGTGCTTCGGCCAAAGAAACATTTTCAAGTACCGTAACTACAGGAGACGACATGATTTTATCAATCGTTTCTGTAATAGGATAGCGGCCTGTAGCAATTTTAGATGATAAATCTGCATCAGTCACAATACCAATCGGGTGGTTTTTTTCACAAACCACAATATTATCAACCATGGCTTCGGTCATTAAAATAGCAACATCTTTTACAATGTGATGCGCTTCCGTTTTTAATGGCGAATTATTATAGTTAAGTGACTGTATATATTGCATTTCTGATTGCTGATCTACATAAAAAGAAGTATCAGAAATTAATTTTCCGTTAGAACTTACACTGTCTTTAGTGTGTCTGGAATTGGTGGCAAAACTTTCTAATAAAAAGTTTAAAACATCAGAATTATTAGCAACAAAAGGCCTGAAGATCGCAATTGGAATAGCGTAAATAATACTTTCTTCGCGCGCTTTGGCCGTCATCATGTAGTTATTTTTGGCAAAAAACGGTCTTAAACCAAAAATATCACCTTCATGACATTTATTTATAATAGTTTCCTCAGCATCAGCAATTGTCGTTAGATTTATAACGCCGGAAGCCACTACATAAAAACTATCATGTAGCGGATCATTATTTTGAAACAATACAGCGTGTTTTTCTAAATTTATTACACGAATATTTGTTGCAATATCAGATAATTCCTGAAAAGATAAATTTTTGAATGGCGGATATTCTTTTAAAAAATCTGCTATATGCTCAGCAATTGTATTCATATTTGTGATAATTTTTTTTAAAGTATCGAGTGTAAAAATAATAAAATAAAGTCTTACAACGAAAGCATCGGTCTGATTTTAAGTAAAACTGAATATATCTGATTTAATAACTTCAAAAATGTCATTTTCGTATTTTAAATCTCTGAGAGTGAAGTAATTTATAATCAAATTTATTTATGCAATCACAGGCGTTTTATAATCTGCTAGTGCAGAAGGTTTTCTAAATATTCTATTTTACATAATATAAATTATAGTTCAAAAATATATTATATGATAAAGCAGGTTCAAGCAGTATTTTTT
>SEBM01000668.1 GCA_004296145.1 Flavobacterium sp. | reverse complement strand
GAGTAATTTTTTATTGAAATTAAATGAATTTATCTATAGTTATTCCGTTGCTAAACGAAGAAGAATCTCTCGAAGAGCTTTTTACAAGAATTGATAATGTGTGTAAAACCAGCAACTTATCTTACGAAGTTTGGTTTATCGACGACGGAAGTACAGATTTATCGTGGAGCATTATTGAGAATTTAAAAGTGCAGCATCCACAAATCCACGGAATAAAATTTTCCAAAAATTACGGAAAATCCCAAGCTTTACACGCTGCTTTTGAAAGAACAAACGGTGATGTGATTATTACAATGGATGCCGATTTACAGGATTTTCCGGAAGAAATTCCTGAGCTCTATAGAATGGTGATTGAAGACAATTATGACATTGTTTCCGGTTGGAAAAAGAAGCGTTTTGATAATGTGATGACCAAAAATGTACCTTCAAAATTATTCAATGCAGCGGCTAGAAAAGTTTCTGGAGTGTATTTACATGATTTTAATTGTGGTCTGAAAGCTTACAAAAAACAGGTTGTAAAATCAATTGATGTGTACGGAGATATGCACCGATACATTCCGGTTTTGGCTGCCAATGCAGGTTTCAGAAGAATTACCGAAAAAGAAGTTCCACATCAGGCAAGACCTTACGGAACATCAAAATTTGGTACCGAAAGATTTGTCAGAGGATTTTTAGATCTGGTAACGCTTTGGTTTGTAAGCCGTTTTGGTGGAAGACCGATGCATTTCTTTGGTGCAGTAGGAACTTTAATGTTTATTGTAGGTTTTCTTTCAGCATTTTGGTTGGGGATTTCAAAATTAATTGATGTTGCCAGAGGAATTTACGGACATTTAATTACCAACAATCCTTGGTTTTTCATTGCATTAACGATGATGTTGATGGGAACTTTATTGTTTATTGCTGGATTTTTGGGCGAAATGATTATCCGAACCAATAGAGAGCATAAGAATTATAATATTGACGAAGTGATATAATAGTATGAAGTTTTGCCTTATAATTTTAAGTCTCTTTTTGTTTTCATGTTCAGAAATAAAAACCAGTAAACCTATAGCTGCCAAATGGGAATTTGTAAGCATCAATGAAGGGAAAAGGAGTGAAGTAGATGATAAAATGCTGAATAATTTCAAGAAGGAATACGGAACAGGAACATTGGAATTTAAAGATGATTTGTCTTTTTCATCTTTGGGAAGCAAAAATAATAATGGAGGTACTTATACTCTAAAAAATAGTATTGTAGTTATGCAATATTCTGATTTGTCTGAGCCTATTAAATTTAATTATTCTGTCGTTAAAAATAAATATCTTCTTCTTACAAATACTGAAGGTAAACCATTGACTTGGCTTTATAAAAAAAGTAAATAATGAAAAAAATTGCTTATTTAATCCTTTTCTCAACTGCTATAATTTCCTGTGGAAAAATTTCTCCCACAGGAAATCTTGAAAAAAAGGATATTGATGTCGAAGAGTTTGTCAATCTAGATTTAGACGGAAAATTCCGTGTATTTTATGCACGTGGTCCGAAAAATTTTGTTGAGATAGAAACATATCCAAATATTGCTGATAATCTGGATATTGACGTAGATGACAAAACCCTTTCTATCAAGGAAAACAGAGGTACAAAAGGTGTAGATTTCTACAATGTGACGATTTATTCCAAATATAATTTAGAAAAAGTTTCTCTTTCAGATTCTGTGGAAATGAATATTTCGAGCGAAATTAAAACCGATAATTTTAGACTCAATTTAAAAAATAATGCTACTTTTATGGGTTCAGTGAACACAAGAAGAGCAGAAGTGGAAATGCTGAATAGAAGCCGCGCCAATTTTTTGGGAGAAACTAAAGATGCAGTGATAAAGATCTCTGATACAGCAAGTTTGATCGCGCCGTATTGGAAAATCGTGAATTTAAACATTGATTCTAAAAACGGAAATTATGCAGAAGTTAACGTAAAAGATTCATTAAAAGGAAACATACAAAATACAGCGAAGTTTTTGTATTATAATGATCCGATAAGAGCTTTTAAAGTTGAAAAATCGACGAAAGTTGAAAATAAAAAACTTCAGTAAAATTTTA
>SEBM01000667.1 GCA_004296145.1 Flavobacterium sp. | reverse complement strand
ATATTTGCAATCCCGAAACGAAAGAGATTTTGTTTTAGGAAAACGGACCGGTAGTTCAGCTGGTTAGAATGCCGCCCTGTCACGGCGGAGGTCGCGGGTTCGAGTCCCGTCCGGTCCGCAAAATGAAGCCTTAACGAAAGTTGAGGCTTTTTTGTTGTTTATGGGTTTTTTCGTTTACATCATTAGAAGTGATTTTGATCACAGTTACTATAAAGGATTTTCAGAAAGGCCTTTCGATAGACTTATAGAGCATAACTCTGGTATGAGTAATTATACTTCTAACAAAATTCCTTGGCAATTGGTTTATGTTGAAGAACTGGTAAGCAAGCGGGAAGCGCTGATACGAGAAAAAGCTCTTAAAAAGTATAGTCATCAGCAGATAGAAAAACTGATCCTCTCGACAAAAAATACTTTAAACTATTTATAATGATTTGATGCCCTGTCACGGTCCCGACCGATGGTTGGGACGGGTTCGAGTCCCGTCCGGTCCGCAAAGTAAAAATTTAGAACACCTGTAGTCATAAGATTGCAGGTGTTTTTTTATGCTCTTTTCAATTTATGTAAATGTTCAGTATATTTGTTATATGGAAACGCTAATTATAAATATTCCCGACAAAAAAAGTACTTTGGTAAAACAAATACTAAAAGGTTTAGGTGTAACCATTCAGGATAATAATCAAACTAAGGAATCTGCTTACAGGAAAAAATTACTTAAAGTATCAACTTGGGAAGATGAAAATTTAAAGAATTTCGAAGATAGTAGAAAATCTTTTGAAAATCTGAGTCCACAACAATGGTAATTGATACAGGTATCTTTATTGAACATCTAAGGGCAAAAGATAAATTTAAGACATCGCTTTACATGATTTCAGAAAATACAGAACTATTTATATCTTCTGTTTCTCTGTACGAATTGTATATGGGAGCCTCTACCAAAGAAAAGGAAAATGATATACTATTGCTAACCGAAGATTTGGAAGTATTAGCTTTTACAGATTTTGTTTCTATTAAAGCTGCTCAAATTTATCATGAATTAAGAACAAGCAATAAAATGATTGAATTCAGAGACATTTTTATTGCTGCAACGTGCCTAGTGCATAAATTACCAATCCTTACACTTAACAAGAAGCATTTTAAAAGAATAAAAGGTTTAGAGATTTTGTAGATCATTTCTTTTTGGCATTAAGCGCTTACTTTACAACAACTAAAGCACCTTCTAAATATTATAAGGGGTCATTCTCGTGAGATTTTTTTAAAAAAATCTGGTAATCCCCCTAAGTTTACACTATATTAGATATGATGAAAAATTTAATCTTAGTGTTGTTAATAGCAATCGGAACATTTACTCAGGTACAAGCTCAATCCATAATTACTGGTGCATGGAAATTTACTGATGGTAAAAATGAGCATCACCTTTTTTTTCAGGATGGTTTCTTTTTCCATACCCAGCACAATGGAAATCAATTCGTAATAACAAGAGGTGGTTATTTTAAAATTGAAGGAAATAAAATAAATGTTTTGGTATTATTTAATAGTGCTGACACGTTGGAAGTAAATAAAAAGGAATCTATTCCATTTTCAATTGAGAATAATCTTCTTGCATTAAATTTGGGAAAAGAAAATACAAAGTTCGAAAGGGTGGATGATGGTAAGGCTCCATTAGCTGGTGTTTGGCAAATCTCTGGTAGAATGGGCGATGATGGGAAATTGGCCAACATACATCAAACAGGAACTCGTCAGACTTATAAGATGCTTACGGGTAAAAAATTTCAGTGGGTAGCTATTGATCCAGCCAAAAAACAATTTATGGGTACTGGTGGTGGGACTTATTCTTTTAAAGATGGGAAGTATACTGAAAATATTGAGTTTTTTAGTCGTGATAGTACTCGTGTAGGAGCATCGTTAACTTTCGATGGTAAACTTGAAGATGGCAAATGGCATCATAGCGGTTTAAGTAGTAAAGGTGCAAAAATTTATGAAGTATGGAGTAAGGTTAAAGTTTCGCCAATTTTTTGATGTTATTTTGTTTTGAAAATTTATTTCAAATTATATCTACATACTTCTAATCTCTACGTT
>SEBM01000121.1 GCA_004296145.1 Flavobacterium sp. | reverse complement strand
TATTTATTGTTGTGTTTGAATTTTCCCGCAGATTTTGCAGATTGAGCAGATTATCAAAAAGATTTGCTAAAATTAAATCTGCTCAATCTGCAAAATCTGCGGGAAACAAAAAGCTACTTATTAGTCTGATTCAGCGCGTCAATAACTTCTTTATTAATTTTATTTACTTTTTTAAAATCCATTTTATCGACTTTTCTGTCGTATGTCATGAAGCCGTTTACTTCGCCTTCAACATCTGTTGTTTGTGTATAAACTGCTGCAGAAAAACCTGATTTTACAAAACTTTTCAAGGTTTGGGCGTATTTGATATATTCGTTGGTAACTTCATTTTCATTTTTGAATTTAACATAACCCCAGTTGTTGTCTGTTTTCCACAAATGTCCTTCAAGAGGCAAACCAATTCCGCCGTATTCTCCTAAAACAGTAACTCTTCTTGCATCGTATAAATACAATTCTGGCCCGGGATATTTGTGTAAATCTAAAATATCACCGGTTTGGAAATGATTTCCTCCGCTTGACGAATTAATCAATCGGCTTGGATCGTGTTTTTTTGTCCATTCTGTAATTTCAACAGTTTTAAACTGTCCCCACGCTTCGTTAAACGGAACCCAAACGACAATACTTGGATAAGAATATAAATGATCCATAATCTCTCTCCATTCTTTTCTGTAGATTTCTTCTGATTTTGGAGAACGCTGTAATTCTGTTCCTTCAAAATATTTTTTGTCTTGCCAAATTGGCTGTTCGTCACCACTTGGCATATCCTGCCAAACCAGAATTCCCAATTGATCGCAATGTGTGTACCAGCGTTCCGGTTCTACTTTTACGTGTTTACGAATCATATTAAAACCTAATTCTTTGGTTTTTATAATATCATATTTCAACGCTTCGTCTGTTGGAGCTGTATATAAACCGTCTGGCCACCAGCCTTGGTCAAGTGGGCCGTATTGAAAATAATCTTTGTTATTCAACTGCATTCTTACGATTCCGTTTTCATCTCTTTTGGATGAAATTTTTCGCATTGCAAAATAGCTTTTTACTTCGTCAGTAACTTTTTCTTTACTGATCAAACTGATTTTCATCTGATATAAAAACGGACTTTCAGGCGACCATAATTTTGGATTGTTTAGAATTATATCAACGCTTTCTCCTACAACTGCTTTTTCTTTTGCGATTTCTTTTCCGCCATCCAAAACAGTAATTTCAATAATATCTCCGGTTTCTGCTCCGGCAACATCTGCTTTTATGCTGATACTGTTTTGATCAATATTTGGCGTTGTTTTTAGCTCCGTGATATTTTTAGCATTTACAGGTTCAATCCAAACTGTTTGCCAGATTCCGGTTACAGGCGTGTACCAGATTCCTTCCGGTTTTTTAACTTGTTTTCCTCTTGGCTGCGTGCCATCGTTTGACGGATCCCAAACTTTTACAACCAGTTTTTGAGCGCTTCCATTTTTGATGAAAGGTGTAATATCAAACGAAAATGGTGTGTAACCGCCAGTGTGCGAACCCACTTTTACATCATTAATCCAAACTTCTGTTTTCCAGTCTACGGCTCCAAAATGAAGCAAAATATTTTGGCCATTCCAATTCGAATCGATACTGAAATTGGTTTCGTACCAAAGTTCTTTTTCGGCTCCGACATTTTTCATTACACCAGACAAACTCGATTCAACCGCAAACGGAACCAGAATTTGCCCGTCATATTTTGAAGGTGCCGTTTTTCCCAAATCCTGAATGCTGTAATTCCACAAACCATTCAGATTCTTCCATTGGCTTCGCTCCATAATCGGACGGGGATATTCTGGTAACGCTTTATTTGGATCAACCTGTGCTGCCCATTTGGTCTTGATTTTATCTCCCTGAGGTTTCCATTGTGCATTGACTATGCAACTTAGAAATAAGGCTAAAAGAATTGTTGTTTTTTTATTCATTTTATATCGTTTTATGCCATTTTCTATTTAAAAAAATGCAATTTATTTTCTTCCACTTTAAAAAAATTACCAGGCAAATCCACTACAACAGCCTGGTAATTACAAACTAACTTAACTAACCAAATCTTTTTGAGTTATGAGTTATGAGTTGAACTGACTTAAATTATTAACTCAAAATAAAAATTCAAAGTTCAACCCACTCAACTTATAACTCATAACTCATAATTTATAACTTTTTCGCAAGTCCGAATTTCTTCACCAGACTGTTATATTCGTTTTTTGAAATTGTAATCATGCAACCGTGGCGAACTTTTTCTGGGAAACTGTATTTGTCCCAATCTGAAAAAAAAGTATATCCTGAAGCCTGATACCAAGGGCCGTTTAGGTTATCGGCAATTGATAATCCGTACGAAACGCCCGGATATTGTTCGTAATACATGTACCATATTTTATCATCTGGAGAAGGAATCAGCATTGGAGCTTCTCTAAAGTTTGGACTGATAGATTGCTGGGGCAAAGAATAAGGTCCTAAAAGGGATTTTGATTTGGCAATGCGAATGGTTTTTCCGGTTGTCCAATACAAAGTTGGGTATGTTTCATCTTTGATAACAGCGTAGTAGGAATCGCCGACTTTACGGATGAAAACATCAATTGTTCCCATATCCCAATCAAATAAACGTTTTGGAGTTCCTTCAAAAGTTTTTAAATCTTTAGACAAAACATATAAAGTACGCTGACTTGCCCAATAACGTTCGCCATCTTCTTTTGTTCCTTCCAAGTGCGGCGTGTGCCACGTCATGATAAACTTTCCTGATGGTTCGTCGTAATACAATTTCGGAGCGCCAATTCGCTGTAAAGCGTTAGCATAATCAGGCGTACTTTTCAAATCCGGAATATAATCTGAATGTTTTTTCCAGGTAATTAAATCGTCCGAAACCCAGATATTAATTGTCTTGGCATCGTCTCCGGTATTTCCGGCGATGTAATATTTTCCATCCGGACCTTTGCAGATATCGGGATGTCCTTTATATTCTTCAAAAACGCGTTTTCCGTCATTCAGATTTTCCCAATGCAACCCGTCAAGACTAACGGAATAATACAATCGACCGTAATCGTTGTGCGTCATGTGCGCAAAAAGATAGGCTTCGTTTTTGGGTTTTTCATTTCCTTTTACCTGTCCAGGCGGATCTGGTTGTTGCGCTTTCGCGGAAAATCCGATTAGAATTATTGTTATTAATAAAAGCTGTTTTATTTTTTTCATTTTATTAAAGATTAAAATGTTTTTGTCACGAATTCCACTAATTTTTGCTAATTTTTTTTGCCACAGATTTAAATGATTTTTTTAAACATAGCCCAAGGTTTCAACCTTGGGAAACGTTTGAAATATACATTGCGATAATCATTGCGATAATCATTGCGTACCCAAGGTTGAAACCTTGGGCTATGTTTTAAAGCTATATTAATCCTCTTAATCCTTTTAATCTGTGGCAAAAAAACTAAGAACTAAAGACTAAAAACTAAGGACTAAAAAAAACTTAATTCTTCTTATTCGCCTCCGAAGTCAACTTCTTAATCAAATCAGTTTCAGCTTTAATGTAAGGCGTTCCGTCTGTGTGTAATACTTCGTGAAACCATACTTTAGGTTCAGCATTATATGTTTTTATCCAGCTGTCCCAGGCGTATTTGGTTTGCGTTTTTCCGTCAACAAATCCCCAGCTAATCATTCCGATATTGTATTTTCTGGCTACCGGAAGGAAACCTTCAAACGTACTTCCGTTTGGTCTTGCCATATATTCGGTACAAATCATTGGTTTTCCGTAACGTTGCAATTGTTTGATTACTTTTTCGAAATCCTGTGGAGTGTTGTAATTATGAAAAGTTACGATATCAGATTGTTCCAATTGCAATTTGTGCATTGGCTGCATTTTTGCTTCATCGCTCCAGTCTCCAACCCAAACTCCTGAAGTTAATGGTTGTGAAGGATTGCTTTCTCTTGCCCACACAAAAACATCTTTTAAAAGCGGAAGAATTAAATCTACTTTATTTTTAATTTCAATTTTTTCATAAGATGGTCCCGTCATATTATCCGGTTCGTTCCATACATCCCAACCCAGAATACGTTTGTCATCTTTAAAATGAGAAACTGTTTCTTTTACATATTTCTCTAAACGGGGATATTGTGTAGAATCCTGTAAAACTTTTTGTCCCGGACTTTGAACCCAGCCTGAATTGTGTGTATGAGGTTTTGGCGCACGCTGTTTTCCTAATACCGGAAACGGATCCCAACAAGAATCAAACAAAACAAATAATGTTTTTATATGATGCTTGTCTGCTATTCCTAAATACGTGTCCATTCTTTTGTACAATCCTTCGGCATCTTGTTGGTGCAATAAATCGTGCAGATATACACGCATTACATTCATTCCGATTCCTTCTGCCCAGCCCAATTCCTGATCTATTCTTTTTGGATCAAAAGTATCTGCCTGCCACATTTCTAACTGGTTGATTGCTGTGCTTGGGTAATAATTGGCACCAACCAACCAAGGTTGTTCCTTGTACCATTTATTAGCTTGCTCTTTGGTCCAGATTTCTCTGTTTTCGACTACAGCTGTTTCACTTTTATTTTCTTCAGAATTGCTCTTTTTGTTATTACAACTAAGCAATAGCGTGCCTGCTAACACGAGTGTCAGATACAATTTAATTTTTCTCATTATAAATTTCTTAGGTTAGAACAAATGTTCTTTGGTGATTATAAGGAATCGGAATTTGGTGTCTTCCGATTCCTTAAAAAATATTTTTTCACTGGCGAATTTTTATTTAACACATAGAATCATAGTTTTTCTTTGTCGATAAAAAGGGCGTTTCACTTATTTACAATTCACATAGATTTGCTATGTGTGAAAAGCGGTCTTTTTAATTATTACCTTTTCAATATTCAATAAATCTATGTTCCTATGTGTTAAAATTTAATTTCAAATCCACCGGATAGTTTTAATATCCTGAGTTTTGTTCAAGATTTGGATTATTATCCACATCAACTTGCGGAATTGGCATTCTTTGATTTTTTCCTACTGTGAAGTTTTTAAAGTCAGGATCACGAAGTGCAATTTTATCAACAGCTGCCTGAGTGTCTAAATCTCCCCAACGTTTCAAATCTTCCCAGCGAACACTTTCTCCTGCTAATTCTAAAACTCTTTCCATTTTTAAACGCTCTAAAAATTTATCCGCATCATTTCCAATTTCAGGATGAGCAACGGCTAATGTGTTCATGTTAACACGGGCTCTCACTAAATCAACATATTGATAAGCCTGAGCAGTATTTCCTAATTCGTTTAAAACTTCAGCGTAGCGTAATAAGATATCACCGTAACGAACTAATCTGTAGTTTACCTCGCTGTAATAATCTTCATTTTTTCTGTAATAATCACGGCTTCCTTTTCTAAACCATGCCTCGTCATTATTCCATTCCCAGTTTCTATCGTAAGTTTTATCTCCAAAATCAGCTAATAATTGCGGATAGTATAAAGTCCATCTTAAACGGATATCTAAATCACCATCTTTATTTTTCTCTTCTTTAAAAGCATTTACTAACCAGAAACGTGCTTGTCCATCAGACCATCCAATTCCTCTTGGTGCAAAAAACTGACCACGATTACTGGAAACTGCAGCATTTGGACCTTCTCCGGTATCTCCTTTTCTTTGATCACCAAATTGAATTTCAAAAACAGATTCACTATTGTTTTCATGAACAGCTGTAAAATTATCTCTGTAATTTGATTGTAAGCTATATTTGGCACCGGCACCGGTAATTAAATACTCCAAAGCCACTTTTGCTTCCGGCCATTTGTGCTGTTGCATATAAGTTTTTGCAAGAAAAGCTTTTGCTGCGCCTTTATCAGGTCTTCCTGCTTCTGAAGCATCCCAGTCTCTTGGTAAATCTTCATAAGCTTCATTTAAATCTTTTTCGATTTGAGCCCAAATTTCAGCTACCTTTTTTTGTGGTGGCAAATCTGCTGGTGTAGAAGGATCTAAAACCAACGGAATATCTTCCCAGATAACAGCCAGATAATAGTAATGTAAAGCTCTGAAAAATTTAGCCTGAGCAATAATTTGTTTTTTATATTCTTCGTCTTTAAATGGTATGTTCGGAACATTTGCCAAAACCTGGTTACATCTGAAAATTGCTTTATAAGAATCTCTCCATGTTACTGAATTTCCTTCCCAAAAATTATAATTGATATAATTGAATCTTGTCCAGTCTGCCAATTCTGTCCAAGGGCTATTGCTATACCCTTCATCAGAAGTTAAATCCAAACGGAAATACATCCATCTTGCCCATAAACCATCTTTATAAAACATGGCATAAATAGAGTTAACACCCGCTTGTGCATCACTTTCAGTTTTCCAATACTGGTCTACTGTTATATCATTTTGACTATTCAGGTCCAGTTCGTTTTCACAAGCTGTAAAAACGAGACCTAGCAAAACTGTGGTTATTATGATTATTTTTTTCATTACGCTATTTTTTAAAATTAAAAGCCAAACTCAACGCCAAAAGAATATGTTCTAAGATTCGGGAAAGCTCCGTTATCTACACCTCTTTCAAAAATATTACCGTTTGTAAACTCAGGATCAAGTCCTTTGTATTTCGTAATCGTAATAATATTTTGTGCAGACAATGTTAATCTTGCTCTTGTAATTCCTGCTTTTTCTAAAACACTTTTCGGCAGGTTGTAACCAAATCCAATATATTTTAGTCGGATAAAATCACCGTTTTCTAAGAATCTGTCGCTGTCCCCTCTTGAGTTTAAAGTAGAACCTTTTGTTACTCTGGGAAAATCTGTATTTGGATTTTCTGGTGTCCACGGCTGAATTCCTGCTCTGTAATTACTGTTGTCATCAAAACGATCAACCACACTTCTGAATCCGTTGTAAACAGTTGCCCCGTGCGATGCAATCCAGTTCATAGAAAAATCAAATCCTTTGTACTCTGCTCCTGCATTCAGACCCATTTCAAATTCTGGCCATGGGCTTCCAACAATAGCTTTGTCAGTACTTGTAATTTGTCCGTCACCGTTTACATCTTTAAAACGAATATCTCCGGGAACAGCTTCTGGCATAATTACTTTTCCATTAGCATTTTTATAATTGTCAATTTCCTGTTGATTTTGAAACAAACCGTCTGTTTGCAGAACATACCACATTCCTACCGGTGAACCAGCTCTTGTAATAGTGTTTCCGGAAATGTTTTGATTTTGTCCGTTTCCTAATGCAACCAGTTTGTTATTTACTTTTGTAAAATTCACCGAAGCATTAAAGGAGAAATCATTGATTTTTTTGCTGTAAGCCAATTCTAACTCAAAACCTTTGTTTTCTACAGTTGCAGCATTAGAAATTGGGTTTCCGCCATCATTTCCTGTAGTTAGTAAAATTGGGAAACCAAATAATACATCTTCTGTGCGGGCAATAAAATAATCTGCTGTAAGACGTAAATCATTATTTAAAACTCCAAGATCTAATCCTATATTGGTTTGTTTTAATTTTTCCCAACGCAATTCTGAATTTGATAATTTTACCTGAATTGCAGATGGAATTACCTCTGGATTATTACCTAAAACAATTCCTCCAAAACTATTTATAAAACTTTTATATTCATATTCTTTAATATTTCCCGAACCTAATTCTCCATAACTCGCTCTTAATTTTAAGTCTTTAATAAATTCAGATTTAAAGAAAGATTCGTTGCTTACTCTCCATCCGGCAGAAACAGAAGGGAAATTACCCCATTTGTTTGCATCACTAAATCTTGATGATCCGTCACGTCTGATTACGGCATTTAATAAATAACGGTTATCATAATTGTATTCTAATCTTCCTAAATAAGATGCCAAAGCAGCTTCATTTATATAACCTCCTACAACAGGTTTGTCGCCAAAATTTAAAACCTGATAGTATTGTCCCGTTCCAGAATTGATTGGAACATTTCTTTTTGTTCCATAAATCTGATCGTAAGTATCTTTTTGAAAAGTCTGACCAGCCAAAACCGTAAAGTCATGTTTACCAAATGCTTTTTTGAATGTCAATGTATTTTCATAAAGCATCGTTTGAGATCTTCCTTTATTCTGATCAACAATTGATGTATCGGGTGGCTGATTTAAAGTCCAGTTTCCAATTTTTCTTAAATATTTATAATTGTCAAAACTGGTTTCATAACCAAAATTAAAACGGTATTTCAACCAAGGCGTAAATTTTAATTCTGACCAGATATTTCCTCTGATTCTAAAGTTCTCATTTGTTGCATTTGATAAATCAGCAATAGCAATTGGGTTTGTACCAAAAGTATCTGCAACACCTTGTTTACCATAACCATAACCACCTAGATTAGCAGCATCATAAACCGGAATTGTTGGCGTTAACCTGTAAACGTCGATAATTGGATTACCGGACATTTCATCCGTTTTAGAATTACTGATTGCTAAATTTTCTCCAATACTGAAAATCCCTTTTGAACCGCTTGAATTTACACGGAATGAAATTCTGTCAAAATCGGTTCCTACAACAGTTCCCTGATTTCCGAAATAGTTTGCTGACATAAAAAAGGTTGAGTTTTCTCCTCCGCCTGAAACACTTGCGTTATAATCCTGCATCAGACCCGTTTCAAAAACTTCCTCCTGCCAGTCTGTATCCACTGCCATATTCAGATTTTGTCTATTGTATATTGTATTTCCACCGCTATCTAATTTGGCGTTATCATACGCCATATTATTGTATTTAGCGAATTCCTGAGTACCCATTAAATCATATCTTGGAATTGTTGTAATACTTGTTTTTGCAGAAACGTCAACCTGAAGCGGACCTTTTTTACCTTTTTTAGTTGTAATGATGATTACACCATTTGCAGCACGTGAACCATAAATCGCCGCTGCCGATGCATCCTTAAGAACCTGAATCGATTCGATGTCATTTGGGTTAAAATCTCTGTTGGCAGAAGTTACCAATCCGTCAATTACGTAAAGCGGATTTGTATTCTGAAGATTCTTAAGACCACGAATTTCAACATTCGCTTCCTGTCCCGGTTGTCCGCCACCGCGAACTTTTACTCCCGTAACAAGACCCTGAAGTCCGTCTGCAACTGTAGTAACCTGACGTTTTTTAATTTCGTCTGCTTTTACTAATGATACAGCTCCTGTTAAATCTTTTTTCTGTTGAGAACCGTAACCTACAACGACTATTTCATCCAGTTTCATAGCATCTTCTCCCAAAGAAGCATTTACTGTCGTCTTGTTGTTAATTGCGATTTCGATTGTTTTATAGCCCTGTGAACTAAAAACAAGTGTTTGGTTTGAGGCAGCAGTAATCGTATAACTTCCGTCAAAATCTGTTGCAGCACCATTTTGTGTGCCTTTGATTAAGACGTTTGCAAACGGAATTGCTTCTCCTGTGGCCGAAGTAACTTTTCCTTTAACCGTAATTTGCTGCTGCGCATACGTTTGCTGTAATAATAAACTAAAGAAAAACAAGAGGTAATGTCTCTGCTTTAACAATTGAGTGAACTTTGTTTTCATTGATTTTTCATTTTAGATAGTTTTCATTTTTTGAGTTGGTTGGTCAAATACAATACTATTATTAAT
>SEBM01000120.1 GCA_004296145.1 Flavobacterium sp. | reverse complement strand
ATTTATATAAAAAAGGATGGAGGATGAAAAGTCGAACTGGAAACTGCAATTGGTTTTTTGTCAAAAGAAGCAAACAGTTTTACCCCAGGTTCAATGAAAGCAATCAATTCATAATTAGAAACGCCAAAATTCTGAATGTAAACAACCTCTGTTTTTTCCTTTAGGTTGTTTTGCATTCTTTTCTCATTATCAGCATATTTTTTTAAACTTTTCTGAAGCTCACAACGGCCATTACAGCTATTAAAAACCATCTTTCGCTGAACGCAAATAGTTTTTGAAATTTCTTCCTGATTTAATTTGAAAGAGGTATAAACAAAGAAACTGCCAAAAGAAGGAACTAATAGCATGCAGGAAAGAAATATGATAAATAATCTTTTCAAAGTAAATTTCTTTGTTGTTTAATATTCGTTAAAGTGTGTAATTCAGGTTAATACTCCATCTGTAATTGGCTTCCATATTACCTCCGGATAAATTTTGATTAATTGGTAACATCGCATTTACACCAACAGAAAATTTATCTTTTCCGGCTTCAATACCAAATTTGCCAAACAAAATATCGCCCGCCGTATTAGGTAAATCCAGTCCGTGTTGTTTATTGGTCTGGTACTTTTCTCCCGCAATTCCTGCCTGCGGAACCAACTGAATTGTACTAAAATCAAACAAGTAAAACAGCGTAGCAGCATAATTAAACTGATCACCATATTGATAGTTTTTGCTGTTTACCGTTTTAAAAATATAATTCAAAGTAGTGTTTAAACCTAAATCTTTTCTGTTGATCACATATTCTGAAACCAATGAATAATCCCAGCTCCCAGTTCCCAATTGAAAACTTTGATTAACGCTTCCCAAATTATTGGCTTCGGTAAATTTACCTGTTGGAATTTTAATTCCGGCGCCAATATTTATTTTATGAGTAAAAACCGCACTATCATTTTTAGTCTGGTAAAGAGTATACAATCCCATAAGGGTAATATCTCCCAGACCTTCAATGCTTTCGGTTCCGGCTGTTAATTCTCTTTCATGAAAATGATACGGAATCAATGCCGAAATCTGTATTTTCTCAGTAATCGGAATCCTTGCCCAAGCCTGAATAGTATTAAAATTCTCGTCAATCCAGGGCGAATTGGCAAAAATCCCGTCACGGCTTGTATAGCTTTGTTTAAAATATCGTAATCCGACAAAATTATTGTTCAGCATAGAACTAAATCCCATGCTGCCGCCGCTTGCCGAACAACCGCAGGCATCACAGTCAAAATCTTCCATCATGGCAAGACGTTGAAAAGTAAAGGCCGAAATACTATCTTTTTCAGTAAAGCTAAAAGCAGAAAGACCCGCCAAAAGCATTATTGTTACTATTGTTTTTTTCATTGTAATTATTTTTAGAAGCTGATCCCGCTTTTCGTTTCAAGCTTTTTTCAAAATCCCATTTTTCTATGAGTTTATAAAGCTTCCGTTGGTCGCTTCATCAACTCGAGAAAAATTAGGTCTTTTTTCAAAAAGGCTTTCCACTTCAATCGTGGCTAGGGCTTCAGTTTTCATTATATTTTTAGAATTCAGAAAAACGTTTATCCGTCAGATATTGAGTATCGGTCAGCGTTTTTAAAAATGCTATAATTTGTTTTTTATCGGTTTCAGAAAGTGTAATTCCGAATTTTCCATTTTGTTTCAAAATCGGATCCAATGTTGGTGAATCTTCAATTCCCGATGCATAATGATCCAAAACAGCTTCCAAAGTTCCAAATCTTCCGTCATGCATATAAGGAGCTGACATTTCAACATTTCGCAAACTCTGAACTTTAAATTTGTAATAATCAGAAGTCAGTTGAGTCACTTTATAACGGCCCACATCATTCACTTTCGGGTTTATCGCCAGACCATTATTTCGAAACGAATTATCGGTCATAAGATCTGTAGCATGACAAGACGAACATTTTGATTTAAATAAGTCGTATCCGGCAAGTTCATCTGCTGTAAAAGTCCCGCCTGCTTCATTTCGTCTGTATTTATCAAATTTTGAATTGGATGAAACCATCATGACCATAAACTGCGAAAGCGCTTTCAACATGTTTTCTGTAGTAATGGCACCATCGTCAAAAGCCTGCCCGAATAGTTTTTGATAATCTTTATCGGCTTTCATCATTTTTAGAATTGCGTTCAGATCACCGTTCATTTCAATCACACTTGTAAGCGGAATCAAAGGCTGCAAATCCAAATGATTCGCAACTCCGTCATACATAAAAGTAGTTTGAAACGCCAAATTCTGGATTGGCGGCGTATTCCTTGTTCCCAATGCATCGCCGACGCCATGACTCACTGTGTGTCCGTGATGCGTAAAAGCATTAGCCTGTATATGACAAAACCCACACGAAACTATTCCGTCAGAAGCAAGACGGCCGTCGTAGAATAATTTTTTTCCCAATTCAAAACCTTTTTCTGTTGGAGGGTTTTGTGCCATATTATAGGCCAAATCAGGAAAATTTGAAGGTGTCTTAAAATCCAAAGGAATGTTTACATATTCTTCCTCGTCATTGCTGGAACAACTCATTAATAACGGCAGGATCAGCAATAGAAAATATTTTATTTTCAGCATGATATAATGTTTTTGTGAAGTACAGAAAGTATTCTTTAGCATATTTTCCAAATTTCCTCAGAGGAAAATCATTGAGCTAAAATACTTTATAACTTAAAAAAGAATTTAGTCGTTATGTACGTGATCCACTTTAAACATTGTCGCAATGTTGGTAGTAACCAACGGAAGCGCAGCTCCGCCCATTATCATTGCACCCATACCACCTTCATTATAATCAGTAAGTTTTAATTTGTTTGGACCATTAAAAACTTTAGATAAATCTGTAATAATATGAACATCAGGGCTGATGTTAGTTCTTACAAGTGCTTTAGTAGGAAGGTCTAATGTTACTTCTGTATAATTGTAATCTGTTCCAGTTTGTCCGGTGTGAATCATAAATGTTGATGCAGAGGTAACGGTTGCAGAAGTAAAAGTTCCTTCTAAAGCAAAGAATTTGTAACCCGCAGTCCAGTTCCATAACATATCAGCAGCCTGTGCCTGTGCAAGAAAATCACCTTGGCCTGAAGCTCCCAATAACCATTGTTCTTTGTCTACACCAATTCCGAATTTTACTTTAACGTAATCTCCTGTAGGTACATCTGTAAGTTCAAATGTATGACCTGCCGGAGCATTTTCATCAGCAATAAAATAACTTTTTGATTTTGGATAAGTAAAAGTAGTTCCGTCTGCTTTGGTCAAAACAATATTGCTGACAATGTAACGAACCAATTTGATTTTTAAAGCTTCATTACTTGAAGTTGTATTGTTCTGAGTTTCTAAAATAAGATCATTGTCTCCAAAAGCATTATCGAATTCTAATCCGATTTTTCCTGTTGTATCTGCACTTTCTTTTTCATCATCGCTTGAGCATGCTGTAATAGATAAACTTAGTGCTAAAATTAATGCTGCTTTGTAAAGTATATTTTTCATTTGTGAATTTTATATAATTGAAATTTAAATTTAAGGTGTGCATAAGCACAGATTCATTGTTTTAAATAACAATGAAAAGCATTTCAAAACAATTGAAATGTAATTTAAAAATTATATAAAATAGGATGGAGGACGAAAATTCGTTTCTGAAACTGAAACAGGCTTTTTGTCTGATAAAGCAAAGATTTTAGCTTTAACTTCTGTCGGAGTTAATAAAGAAAATTGCGCAGAAACGTTATTCTGAATGTAGACAACTTCTGATTTTTCTTTCAGGTTATCCTGCATTTTCTTTTCGTTATCGGCGTATTTTTTTAAGCTTTTCTGAAGTTCACAACGACCATTACAAGTGTTAAAAGCCATTTTTCGCTGAACACAGATGGTTTTGGTAATTTCGTTCTGATTTAATTTAAAAGAAGCAAAAACAAAGAAATTGCCAAAAGAAGGAACTAATAGCATGCAGGAAAGAAGTATGATAAAAAATCGTTTCAAAACTGATTCGTTGTTTGTGAGAGCAAAAATACATTATATTCATTTTAGAACGAATTTATTTTAAAGTTTTTCTCAAAAAAAAAAACAATAACTCTTTAAAACGACAAACCCGACAGATTTTAAAACCTGTCGGGTTTGATATATGTAGTTTAAATCGTCAGTTTGAAAACTGCGACTGAAAACTGAAAACCGTAAAAATTATTCCTTAACAAGAACCCATGTTCCTGCAGCTAAAAGACTTTCCGCTTTTTTATATTTCATTGATTCAGTTTTACCTGTAGCAACTTCCTGAACTGTTACAGTATCATTACGGTTGATTTTTGGCATATCTCTAACAATCGTTTCTGTAACCTGACGTTCTTGTGTTTGTCCAGCTTCGCGGTTGATGTCTTCGCTGTTTACAATTTCGTCTTTGCTCAATTTGAAGTTTTCTTTTTGACGAACTTCTCTTGCTTCGTGAATTTCAGGAGCGTTTTGAGCAGGTAAATCACCTTTGAACAAGAATGAAATAACTTCTTTATTAACGTTATCCAACATTCCTCTAAACAAATTGAAAGCTTCTAATTTGTAGATAAGCAATGGATCTTTTTGTTCGTGAACAGCCAATTGAACAGATTGTTTCAATTCGTCCATTTTACGTAAATGTTTTTTCCAAGCCTCATCAACAATTGATAAAGTGATGTTTTTCTCGAAATCAGCAATTAATTGAGCTCCTTCGCTATCATAAGCTTTTTTCAGGTCTGTAACAACATTCAGCGTTTTGATTCCGTCCGTAAAAGGAACTACAATTCTTTCAAAATGATTGTTTGGCTCTTCGTAAACTCCTTTAATGATAGGGAAAGCCTCTCTTGCACTTCTTTCTGTTTTTTCAGTGTAGAAAGCTAAAGTTTCCTTGTATACTTTTCCAGTGATTTCGATATCTGTTAATTTAGTAAAATCAGCTTCCGAAATTGGAGAAGTGATTGAGAAGTAACGAATTAAATCAAATTCGAAATTTTTGAAATCATTTGTTCCTTTATTTTGGCTAACAACCAATTCGCAAGTATCATAAAGCATATTTGCAATATCCAGTTTCAAACGCTCACCAAACAATGCGTGACGACGACGTTTGTAAACTACCTCACGTTGCGAGTTCATAACATCATCATATTCTAATAAACGTTTACGAACACCAAAGTTGTTTTCTTCTACTTTTTTCTGAGCACGCTCGATAGATTTAGTCATCATAGAATGCTGAATAACTTCACCTTCCTGTAATCCCATTCTGTCCATTACTTTAGCAACTCTTTCAGAACCAAATAAACGCATTAAGTTATCTTCTAGAGAAACATAGAATTGAGAACTTCCCGGATCTCCCTGACGTCCTGCGCGACCACGTAACTGTCTGTCTACACGACGAGAGTCATGACGTTCTGTACCCACGATTGCTAAACCTCCGGCAGCTTTTACTTCTGGAGATAATTTAATATCGGTACCACGACCAGCCATGTTTGTTGCAATAGTTACAACTCCGGCTTTACCAGCTTCTTCTACAATTTGCGCCTCTTGTTTGTGCATTTTAGCATTCAAAACGTTATGTGTAACGCCTCTCATTTTCAACATACGGCTCAATAATTCTGAAATCTCTACAGAAGTTGTTCCAATCAAAACAGGTCTTCCTGCATTTGATAGTTGTGTAACGTCTTCAATTACAGCGTTAAATTTCTCACGTGTCGTTTTGTAGATATAATCTTCTTTGTCTTGTCTTGCAATTCCTTTGTTGGTTGGAATTTCAACAACGTCCAATTTATAAATCTGCCATAGCTCGCCAGCTTCTGTAACAGCCGTACCAGTCATACCACCCAATTTACTGTACATTCTGAAATAATTCTGTAATGTAACAGTTGCAAATGTTTGTGTAGCAGCTTCGATTTTTACATTTTCTTTCGCTTCAATCGCCTGGTGTAAACCGTCAGAATAACGACGTCCGTCCATGATACGACCTGTTTGCTCATCGACAATCATAATTTTGTTGTCCATGATCACGTATTCTACATCTTTTTCAAATAAAGCGTAAGCTTTTAAAAGTTGTGTCAAAGTGTGAATACGTTCGCTTTTTACTCCAAAATCCTGGAATAATCTTTCTCTTGCTTCTGCTTCAGCGTCTTTATCCAGTTTTTGTCTTTCGATAGCAGCAATTTCAGTTCCGATATCCGGAAGTACGAAAAAGTCTGAATCTGTATCTCCAGAAAGGTATTGAATACCGTTATCAGTCAATTCAACCTGATTGTTTTTTTCTTCAATCACGAAGTATAAAGCTTCATCCACTTTATGCATTTCGCGGTTGTTATCCTGCATATATTGATTTTCAGTTTTTTGAAGCAATTGTTTAATTCCTTCTTCACTCAAAAATTTAATTAATGCTTTATTTTTAGGTAAACTTCTGTAAGCTCTTAATAATAAGAATCCGCCTTCTTTGGTATTTCCTTCTTTGATTAATTTTTTAGCTTCTGCTAAGAAACCATTTGCTAACTGACGTTGTTGCGCCACTAAGTTTTCGATTTTTGGTTTCAATTCATTAAATTCATGACGATCTCCCTGAGGAACCGGTCCTGAAATAATAAGTGGTGTTCTTGCATCATCAATTAATACAGAATCGACCTCATCGACAATAGCATAATTATGTTTTCTTTGAACTAAATCGCTTGGCGAATGTGCCATGTTATCTCTTAAGTAGTCAAAACCAAATTCGTTGTTGGTTCCGTAAGTGATATCGGCGTCGTATGCTTTCTTTCTTTGTTCTGTACTTGGCTGGTGATTATCAATACAATCAACACTTAAACCGTGGAACTCAAATAAAGGTGCTTTCCATGTACTATCACGTTTTGCCAGGTAGTCATTCACTGTTACTAAGTGAACTCCGTTTCCTGTCAAAGCATTTAAGTATAATGGAAGTGTAGCAACCAAAGTTTTACCTTCACCCGTTTGCATTTCGGCAACTTTACCTTCGTGCAAAACCATTCCACCAATTAACTGAACATCATAATGAATCATGTCCCAGGTAATTTCTTTACCGGCAGCATTCCATTTGTTTGCCCAAACTGCTTTATCTCCATCAATTTCGATGTACGATTTTGTAGCAGAAAATTCACGGTCTTTTGGAGTTGCCGTAACTTCGATATGAGAATTGTCTTTAAAACGACGAGCTGTTTCTTTAACAACAGAAAAAGCTTCCGGAAGAATTTCTAATAAAGTTTTCTCTGAGATTTCATAAGCTTCTTTTTCAAGAGCATCAATAGCATCATAAAGATCTTCTCTTTTGTCAATGTCTTCGATGTTTTCAACTTCCGCTTTAAGCGAAGCAATTTTAGCATCCTTATCTGCTCTCGCTTCTTTTATTCTTTCTTTAAAAAATACGGTTCTAGCTCTCAATTCGTCGTGAGACAAACTCATTAAGCTGGTTTCGAATGTTTTAATTTTGTTTAAGTAAGGTTGTAAAGCTTTGACATCTTTCTGTGACTTGTCACCTACAAAGACTTTAATAATACTGTTTATGAAACTCATGATTTATCGTATTTCTATTTTATGTAAATGTGTATTTTGAGCCAAAAAAAAAGCCTCCGTAACGAGAGACTTTTTCTTTGGTTTATTTTTTAATATTCATCCTCATTCCAAAGATAATCTTCGTCTGTTGGATAATCAGGCCAAATTTCTTCCATTGATTCATATATCTCGCCTTCATCTTCGATTGACTGAAGGTTTTCTACTACTTCTAATGGAGCACCAGCTCTAATAGCGTAGTCTATAAGTTCGTCTTTGTTAGCAGGCCATGGCGCATCACTTAAATAAGATGCTAATTCTAATGTCCAATACATCTGTTATCTGTTTAGTTTGTGCAAAAATAAATTTTTTACTGAAAAAGACAAGTAAATTTTGATTTATTTTAAGAAAATTTAAGAACGTCTTTATTAGTATTCCGTTTTCAGTGCCAGTTTTCAGTTTTAAAATTGAAATTTGCGACTAATTACTTCATTTTATAGTATACAGTTTTTGATTTTCATTTTACAGTCTGAAAACTGAAAACCGCAACTGTTTTACTTTCTCGGAATCCATTTCACTTCCTCCGCTTTTAGGTCAGACGACAACTTCCGTGCCAAGACAAAAAGGTAGTCAGAAAGTCGGTTTAAGTATTTAATTGCTATTTCGGGAACGTGTTCATTATGGCTTAAATGTACTGCCAAACGCTCGGCGCGACGACACACGCAACGTGCTATATGACAATGTGACACAGTCGGATGACCACCTGGTAAAACAAAGTGAGTCATTTGCGGAAGCGTATCTTCCATGGTATCAATTTCATTTTCTAATAATTCGATATCAGAATCAATGATTCCAAGATTTTTTAATCGAAGTTCACCATTTTTCATGACTTCTTTTTCCTGTGGAGTTGCCAAAATGGCGCCCACAGTAAAAAGGCGATCCTGAATTTCGATTAAAATAGTTTTATAATGTGTGTCAATTTCCTGATCACGGATTAGTCCTATATAAGAGTTTAGTTCATCAACAGTCCCATAACTATCAATTCTTATGTCATCTTTAGGAACACGGGTTCCGCCAAAAAGGGCAGTTGTTCCTTTGTCTCCTGTTTTTGTATATACTTTCATTTTTATTTTAGATTGTAGATTTATGATTTTAGATTGAATTGCTGTAGTTTTAAGATTAGGAATAATCTAAAATCTAAAATCAGAAATCTAAAATTATTTAGTCGTGTCGGTTTCAATTAAACCATCTCGTAAACGTATTACACGATGCGCATAAGCTGCAATATCTTCTTCGTGTGTTACCAAGATTACGGTATTTCCCTGTGCATGAATATCTCCAAAAAGCTTCATGATTTCTACAGAGGTTTTACTATCTAAGTTTCCGGTTGGCTCATCGGCCAAAATAATAGAAGGTTTATTGACCAAAGCGCGGGCAATAGCAACACGCTGGCGCTGTCCTCCTGAAAGCTGATTGGGCTGATGATCCATTCGGTCGCCAAGATTTACTTGTTTTAAAACTTCGGTCGCCCTTGTCACGCGTTCCGATTTTGAGTATCCGGCATATATCATTGGTAATGCAACATTATCTAAAGCAGTCGTTCTTGGCAAAAGATTAAAAGTCTGAAAAACAAAACCTATTTCTTTATTTCTAATTTCCGCCAGTTCATCATCTTTCATTTGGCTGACATCTTTTCCGTTCAAAACATAATTACCTGACGTTGGTGTGTCCAGACAACCCAGTAAATTCATTAAAGTCGATTTTCCTGAACCTGAAGGGCCCATCAAAGCAACGTATTCACCTTTGTTTATTTCTAAGTTGATACCTTTTAGGACATACACTATTTCATTCCCAAGAACAAAGTTTCGTTTAATGTCTGATATTTTAATTAATGGATTTGCCATTCGTTTTACAATTTTGGTTTTAAAAGTACAAAACACTTTTTAATAATCTCATGAGTAGCGTTGAATTGATTTTTGTTACACAAAATATTTATTCTTAACTCAATCAATTCTCTATATGATTATATTTTATTCTAATAAATATAATGTTATATGAT
>SEBM01000666.1 GCA_004296145.1 Flavobacterium sp. | reverse complement strand
TTCAAAGTAAAAATGAAATAGTTGAATTGAGAAAAGAAGAGAAGAGAAGTAATGAATATGAAAAGTACGATTATGCTAAAATCTTAGATTTTTAGGAAAATTAAATAAATATTCCAATGTTAAATTATTTAAGAAAACCTAGCCTAACGGCAGTAAAATAAACAATCATCATTTCTAAAAATGATGATTGTTTAATATAATTTTAGATGTCAAATAACAGCAATGGTTATCTTATCAATTTTCTTATGAATTAGAGATATGGTTGTCATTATATCTAACGCATCATCTTCGCTGATCTGCCAAACAATTTTAGGTGCATGTGCAGTTGTATTACGAAACATCCCAAACAATCCTTTTACAAAATTTGAAAATCCTTTCTGTTCACTTTTTTCATTTTCTGTCTGCAATGAATTAATTTTTAAAATTGGGGAATTAACTGAAAACGCTTTATCAATAAGTTCCGAACCATCTACAGTTAATTGTGATTTTTGTCTAATTTCCTCTGCAATGCTTTTTACAGCCTCAAATACAGAATGGAAATAATTCTCAGAAATCAGTTCAGTGTTACAATACTCAAAAATCTTAGGATGAATATTCCTATTTTCAAGCTTGGATTTAAATCGATTTACACGCTTCTCAGCTTCTTCTACAGTTTTAACTTTATCAACATTATTGAGAACGGCAGATTCATTTAAGTACAAACCGACGAAACAGAGCCTCTTATTAATTTCACCACGCATATAATCAAAGTGTTCCCTTTTTCCTATATAACGAGACGGTTTCATTGTTATATTAATGAATTTTAAAATGTGATTTGATGTCTGGGTTCTATTCTGAAATTCAATAAAACTATTAAAAAGACGCTTCCATTTCGTATTTGTAGCATCGATATCCCTCAATCCTGCCTCCGGAATAAATCTTGTTAACTCTGCACCTATTAATCCGCTGTCTCTATTTGCTAAAACCTTAGACAGTCCTTCTAAAATACTGCCATCAATAGGCTCAAAAATTTTATTTGCCATTTTTTATTTGTCTACATTACCAAATGTAAATATAATTTTTGCAAATAGTATAACACAAAATGATTTTAATAGCTATCCATTTTGGATAGCTATTTTTAACTTCTGCAAATATAAGAACATAAAAAATTTTGTTCTTTTTAACTATTTTGAGATTATCATAGTACTAAAAACGTTTTGTATATTTGGTAAAACAATAGCCACTTTATGAGTAAACTCTATGTTATAGGCAATGGATTTGATCTTCATCATGGATTAAAGACCAGCTATAAAGATTTTTCAGAATATCTGGATAATACTAATTCGGAATTATTTGACACATTAGAAAAATACATAAGTTATCCAGTAACTGATAGTAGTCTTTGGGCTAGATTTGAAGAAAACTTAGCAAATCTTAATGCTGAGGAGATTTTAAGTGAAAACTCCGATTACCTACCTAATATCGCTAGTGAAAATTTTGAAACACGTGATTTTCATGTATTTCCAGATATAATGCATGAACAATTTTTACAATTGACATCTGGATTACTATCAGAGTTCAGAAATTTTATAATATCGGTTGATTATCCTGAGAACGTTCATTCTCACAGGGTCATACTAGATCCAACTTCAATGTTTCTAAATTTCAATTATACAAATACCTTAGAAAGAATTTATAACATTGATTGCCGGCAAATAAAGTATATTCATAATTCTGTTTATTATGGTCTTGATGAAATTATATTAGGTCACGGTATAGATCCAAAAAATTTTGAAAAAGAAACGCCGACCCCTCCTGATAGTGTAGATGTGGAAGACTATGAAGAATGGTTTAGGCAAAATGATGATTACGACTATTCATATAATACTGGTAGAGAAAGTTTGTATGAATACTTTAAAGTGATGCACAAACCTACTCAAAAAATTATTGAAAGTAACTCTGATTTTTTTTACAGATTAAGTGAAATAGATGAGATTGGATTAAAATTGAAGGACATTATGCATGACAACATTGTAAAAGTAGGTATTCAAGGTGGCGACGAGGATAATGAGGTCAGAAATTATTTGACAATTGTAAAATAGTTCTT
>SEBM01000665.1 GCA_004296145.1 Flavobacterium sp. | reverse complement strand
CGTAGATTGTAATAGTAAGACCAATGATTACACCGATACAAAGTGGGCTTGTTCCGCCATCTACATCATGCATTTGTTTGTCGTTCAATTCTGTAACAGCAACTTTATTGAAAGCCAGCTTGTTGTTTGGATTTTGCTTTTTCATAATATTAGAATTTTAAGGTTTTATTGTAATGTTAGAAATACTGTAACGACCACGATACAAAGAGAAGTTGTTCCGCCATCTACATTTTGCATTTGATTATCATTCAATTCTGTAACAGCTACTTTGTTGAAAGCAAGCTTGTTATTTGGGTTTTGTTTTTTCATAATTTTTTAAAAAAATTAAATCGTTTTTGATTAGTTATTTAATTCAATAGCAGTTGTTAGCGCAATGGTAACACTAAGACAAAAAGGAAAAGTCCCTCCATTTACATCCTGCATTTGATTATCATTCAATTCTGAAACATCTGCTTTGTTGAAAGCAAGCTTGTTATCTGAGTCTGGTTTTTTCATTTTAAAATAGTTTTGTTGTTACTACATTAAATTGTTCGTTACCTGAAGACAGCAACAACCGGTACAGGTTTCTTCGCCACCAATTATTGATGTTCCTCCTTTAATTACGCTAAGTAAATTGTCGTTTAATTCTGTAACAGCTACTTTATTAAAAGCAAGTCTGTTGTTTGGATTTTGCTTTTTCATCTTATTCTAAAGTCATTATTATTATAGATATAACTGTGCTTGGAAGAAGAGTACTATTACCTCCTTTAACATCCTGTAATTGGGTATCATTTAATTCTGCAACAGCTACTTTATTAAAAGTCAGCTTGTTGTTTGGGTTTTGTTTTTTCATAATGGTTTTAAAATTTTAAGGTTTTGATTTATTCTACTGCTGTTTGAAGAGTAACAAGAATAACGCTTGTAGTACTCACTGTAAAGGCTGACGATGTTCCTCCATTTACATTTTCCAATTGATTTGCATTTAATTCTGTAACAACTGCTTTATTAAAAGCCAGTTTGTTTTCCGGATTTTGTTTTTTCATCTTAATAAAATTTAAAAGGTTTTAGTTTATTTACATTAAATCGAATGTTACTTGCAGGCAACAGCATCCGGTACAGGTATCTCCGCCTCCATCTATTGAGGTTCCGCCGTTGATTTCGTTTAATAAAGAGTCATTTAATTCTGTAACATCTGCTTTTTTAAAATACAGTTTGTTGTTTAGGCTTATGTTTTTCATTTTTAGAATTGATTAGGTTTAAGAATGGTTATTTTTGTTAATATCGGATCACAGATACAGCCAGAATTTGGGTTTGTATCAATATCATATCCTGAAATTCCTCCGTTTACAATTTTTAATTGCTGAACGTTTAATTCTGTGACATCAGCTTTGTTAAAAGCCAATTTGCCCTGGTTTTGTTTTTTCATTTTTATTAGATTTAAGTTATTAATCGTTTGTATACATCGTTCGTTTTCAGAACAATGGTTCAAAATAAGCATACGTTGGACTGGCCAAAAAAATATCTTTTAGCTGGACTGTAATAAAAAAACAAGGGATTTTCAAACAGGATGTAACTCACCTGCATTTGGGATAATGTCCCAAAAAGGAATTATCAAAAAAGTAGTTCCGGGAAAAAATCCAGGTCTATCTGAAAAGTTTTGAAATTTGTTTTTTTAATCTGTAAAACAAAGACTTTGAATGTTTTGCAACATCATTGTCTTCAATCTTAAAAATTGAATTTTTGCTGAGGCGTTTTTGGCCTGATCGATTACTATTAGTCATAATTTTCATTTTAACTAACAAGTATGCTTGAAGAAGTACTTTTAGAAATAGTAAAAAAAAGTTTTATTAAAGACATTTTTTTTTACTTTTGTAGAAGTAATTTCTGGCAACTTGTTAGGCATTACGTTTTTGTTAAAAACACCTTATAAAACAGAGTCTCCACACTCTGTTTTATTTTTTTGGTTGAAGTGGCTACTCATTTGCATTTTCGCCACCCTTCAAAACCAAAGTAGAAACTAATCAGTTGTTCGGATTAATTCTGAGACAAAGTAAAATATTTTTTTCCTGCAAAAAAAATGAAAAACCCCCATATTTATAAAATAAGGG
>SEBM01000664.1 GCA_004296145.1 Flavobacterium sp. | reverse complement strand
AAAGAATACCATGAGACTGCCTTCTCAAAGAAAGGTGGGGTGTTTGAAATGGTACAGTTATGGGTTAATCTTCCTAAAAAAAATAAATCAGTAGCTTCTCATTACCAGGCACTGACGGCAGATATGATGGGTAAAATAACATTGCCTGATAACGCTGGCGAAGTGAACATAATTGCCGGAGAAAGCAACGGGACAAAGGGTGCCGCTTCTACATATACTGATGTAAATCTTTTCGATATCAGGCTAAACAAAGGCGGACAATTCACCACCAATGTACCGGCCACTCATAATACTGCACTTTTAATGATAAGTGGATCGGCCGAAATAAATGGGCAGGTTGCAAAACCATCAAAAGAGGTTTTCCCTACTGACAGAATTACGTTTAGAAAAGATCAGATTACACAAATCATAACAGTACTTGATATTCCCGAAAGTCGTGTTGGCGCAAAGCTTGTTGATATTTATAGAAAAAATGAGACGCCGGCAGAAGCTTATGCACATTTAGAACTTCTAAAACTATCAAAAGAGCATTACAGAAAAAGCGGAACTGGAAGACCTACCAAAAAAGACAGGAGAGATATTGATGAATACGGTAATGAAATACCAGACGAAGACGACGAAAGAGAATAATTTTCAAACTCCAAATTCGAAGAAAGACTTAACACAACTTTGGAATTTGGAATTTAAAAAAATTGGGATTTATATACTATTTTAGCAAAAAAATAAATCATGAACAAGAATATCATCTTAACGAATCAGGAAATCGAACACAAAATAAAACGTATCGCATACCAAATTTATGAGACTTTTGTTGATGAAGAAGAAGTAGTGATCGCCGGGATAGCTACCAATGGATCTGTTTTTGCAGAAAAAATTGCTTCGGCACTAGAAAACATCTCTACACTTAAAGTTTCTATATGTGAAGTCAAAGTTGACAAGCACAATCCCCAGTCGCCTGTACAAACTTCCTTAACAAAAGAAGAATATTCAAACAGAGGATTAGTACTTGTTGATGATGTATTAAATTCAGGCACCACATTAATATATGCAGTTCGTCATTTCCTTGACGTTCCGCTTAAGAAATTCAAAACTGCAGTACTTGTAGACAGAAATCACAAAAAATACCCTGTAAAGGCAGATTTTAAAGGTATTTCGCTATCTACATCCTTATTAGAGCATGTGCAGGTCGTTTTTGACGAAAACGGTGATGACTATGCTTTTTTAAGCTAAAAGATTAACAATATCCTGAACAGTCTGTTCAACCGTTACATTATCTACTGAAACTTTGTGTTTGGCATGGTTATAATAATAACTTCTGTCAAACAAATGTTTCGCAATAAACTCACGCATTTCATCCTCATCCATATTTGCAATCAAAGGGCGCTTGCTTTTGTTATGTATTAATCTATTATATAAAGTATCAATTGAAGCTTTTAAATAGATTGAAGTAACATCTTCTCTTTTTAATAATTCGTGATTATTGGCATAACATGGAGTTCCTCCTCCGAGACCGATTATGTTATTTTCTGAAGATTGGAGTAATTCTACAAAAATTTCGTGCTCTAATTTTCTAAAATAAATCTCTCCGTGTTGTTCGAAAATTTCATTTATAGACAAATTTGCTCTTTTTTCGATACATTTATCTAAATCCAAAAACGGAATATTTATAATTTTTGACAAATTTTGGGCAATTGTTGACTTACCGCAACCCATATAACCTAATAACACAATTTTTTTCATATTAATAAAACCTTATAAACTAAGACGTTGGAAACTTTTCGTAAAAAAAGACAAATTTATAATAAAAATGCTTGGAAACTTCGAAAATAACTCCTTATATTTGCACCCGCATTCAAGGAAATAAAAACAATGACTCGATAGCTCAGTCGGTAGAGCACATCACTTTTAATGATGGGGTCCTGGGTTCGAGCCCCAGTCGGGTCACAAAAGGTCGAGTAATTTTTATTACTTGACCTTTTTTCATTTATGGCCACGTGGAGAAACGGTAGACTTGCCATCTTGAGGGGGTGGTGCTCGTAAGGGCGTGTGGGTTCAAATCCCACCGTGGTCACTTTAAAAACAAAAAGCCT
>SEBM01000663.1 GCA_004296145.1 Flavobacterium sp. | reverse complement strand
CTATAATATCTTGAATTTTGTGTTTACTTTTGCAATCTAAAATTTTGATCATGTATAGAAGTCATAATTGCGGCGAATTAAATGCCTCAAATATTAATACGGAAGTTACACTAGCGGGCTGGGTTCAGAAATCCCGTGATAAAGGATTTATGAACTGGGTTGATTTACGCGACCGTTACGGAATTACGCAACTTATTTTCGACGAAAGTCGTTCTGATAAAACTGTTTTTGAATTAGCAAAAACTCTTGGTAGAGAATTTGTAATTCAGGTAAAAGGAACCGTGATTGAGCGTGAAGCCAAAAACAAAAATATTCCGACCGGTGATATCGAAATTTTAGTTTCTGAATTAACTATTCTAAATGCAGCACTTACACCTCCATTTACAATTGAAGATGAAACAGACGGTGGTGAAGATATCAGAATGAAATACCGTTATTTAGATATTAGAAGAAATCCAGTAAAAAACAGTTTACTTTTCCGTCATAAAGTAGCAATGGAAGTTCGTAAATATCTATCTGATTTGGATTTCTGCGAAGTTGAAACTCCTTATCTAATTAAATCTACTCCGGAAGGAGCAAGAGATTTCGTTGTACCAAGCCGTATGAACGAAGGACAATTTTATGCATTGCCACAATCTCCACAAACTTTCAAACAGTTATTAATGGTAGGTGGAATGGATAAATATTTCCAAATCGTAAAATGTTTCCGTGACGAAGATTTACGTGCAGACCGTCAGCCTGAGTTTACACAAATTGACTGCGAAATGGCTTTTGTTGAACAAGAGGATATTTTGAATGTTTTTGAAGGATTGACAAGACACTTATTAAAAGAAATAAAAGGTATCGAAGTAGATAAATTCCCTAGAATTACCTACGACTATGCTATGAAAACATATGGAAATGACAAACCGGACATTCGTTTCGGAATGGAATTTGGCGAGTTAAACGAATTTGCACAACACAAAGATTTTCCGGTATTTAATGCCGCAGAATTAGTGGTTGGTATTGCAGTTCCGGGAGCAGGAAATTATACCCGTAAAGAAATTGACGGTTTGATTGACTGGGTTAAACGTCCACAAGTTGGAGCATCGGGAATGGTATATTCAAAATGCAATGACGACGGAACTTTTAAATCTTCTGTAGATAAATTCTACGATCAGGAAGATTTAGGAAATTGGGCAAAAGCAACAGGCGCAAAACCTGGTGATATGATTTTTGTACTTTCTGGTCCGGCAAACAAAACACGTGCTCAGCTTTCTGCACTTCGTATGGAATTGGCAACTCGTTTAGGATTACGTAATCCGGAAGAATTTGCACCACTTTGGGTTGTAGATTTCCCATTATTAGAGCTTGACGAAGAAAGTGGCCGTTACCATGCCATGCACCACCCATTTACTTCTCCAAAACCGGAAGATATGGCTTTATTGGAAACGGAACCTGGAAAAGTTCGTGCCAATGCTTATGATATGGTTTTAAACGGAAATGAAATTGGTGGAGGATCAATTCGTATTCACGATAAGGCAACGCAACAATTAATGTTCAAATATTTAGGATTTACTGAAGAAGAAGCAAAAGCTCAATTCGGATTCCTTATGGATGCTTTTCAATTTGGAGCACCTCCTCACGGTGGATTAGCTTTTGGTCTTGACCGTTTGGTAGCTATTTTGGGCGGGCAGGAAACAATTAGAGATTTTATCGCATTCCCTAAAAATAATTCAGGACGCGATGTAATGATCGATGCTCCTGCAACAATTGATGATGCACAATTAAAAGAACTACATATTAAAGTTGATTTAGTATAAACGAATCATTTTTCTACATAAAATCGCAGCTAAATATTTAGTTGCGATTTTTTTATAAATAAAAGTCAAAAAGACCATAAATATTTCAGCCTCAAAGTCATAAAGTTCCTACTTTTTGAACTATATTTAATAATGGGCATTTACAGACTATAGTTAATTAAACGAACGCAATATAAACAGCAAAAACACTGGAAATCAATAATTTTTACAAAAAATTAACACCTTTGTGTCTTTTGTATGAATTTATATATTACATTTGCTTCATTATAAATTATTATTACAATTACAA
>SEBM01000119.1 GCA_004296145.1 Flavobacterium sp. | reverse complement strand
GTAGTATATGTTTATAATTTAATTTAATGAGTAATGAAAGGTGTTTTTTAAAACGCCTTTTTGTTTTTTACAAACTTTTTAAAAGAGTAAAAATCTTGTTAATTTTTTAAATCTGTAAAATTCGGTTTAGTTATAAAGGTTTACTGCAATAATTGTAATTAAAATTTTAAAATGAATAACTCAAATGATTCGAAAGACTGGCTGTTTGAAATAACACCAAAAAACAAGTTCTTTTCACTCAATTTCAGCGAAGTTTGGCAATACCGGGATTTGTTATTTCTTTTTGTTAAACGTGACGTCATTACCGTATACAAACAAACTATATTAGGGCCGTTATGGTATCTTATACAACCATTGTTTACTGCGATAACTTTTACTATTGTATTTAATAATGTGGCTGGAATTAATACTGGGAATGTTCCTCCGTTTTTATTTAATCTGGCAGGAATAACTGTTTGGAATTATTTTACTTCCTGTTTAAACGGGACATCAGATACATTTAAAGCCAATGCAGGCATTTTTGGAAAAGTCTATTTCCCAAGACTTATTTCTCCTTTATCTGTCGTTATCTCTAACCTGATTAAATTTGGTATTCAATTTTTAATTTTCGTTGCATTTTATTGTTATTACTATTTTACAGGTTCAGATTTAAGTCTGAATACCTCTTTATTCTTTTTCCCTTTTTTAATTATTATTATGGGAATCCTGGGATTAGGACTGGGAATGATAATTTCATCAACTGTAACTAAATATCGTGACTTTAGCAACCTTGTAGGATTTGGTATTCAGTTGGTAATGTACTTATCAGCAGTTATGTACCCGATGGAATTAATTAAGGCAAAATTACCTGAATATAGCTGGATTGTAGCCTATAATCCTTTGGCATATATTATAGAGACTACTCGTTATATGCTTTTAAATGTAGGAGGGATTTCGATTCTAGGATTAAGTTATACTGTGGTTCTTACAATAGCCATATTTTTTGTTGGACTTTTAATTTTTAATAAAACGGAGAAAAGTTTTATTGATACCATTTAATCAAACTTGAGATAATCAAAACATTAATTTTAGTAATACAGAATTTATAATTTATAATTCATAATTGGAAAAAGATATCATTTTAAAGGCTGAGAATATTTCTAAACAATATCGTTTAGGCCAGGTTGGTACAGGTACATTGAGTCATGATTTAAACAGATGGTGGCACGAAATTAGAGGCAAAGAAAACCCATATCTAAAAATAGGCGATGTTAATGATCGCTCGACTAAAGGAAATTCAGAATATGTGTGGGCTTTACAAGACATTAATTTTGAAGTTGAAAGAGGTGAAGTTTTAGGTATTATTGGTAAAAATGGTGCAGGAAAATCTACTCTTTTAAAGATACTTTCTAAAGTTACTGCCCCAACTACAGGAAGTATCAAATCACGTGGAAGAATTGCGTCATTATTAGAAGTTGGAACAGGGTTTCATAGTGAAATGACCGGAAGGGAAAATATTTTCCTGAACGGAGCTATTTTAGGAATGACAAAAAAAGAAATTACTTCAAAGCTTGATGAAATTATTGAGTTTTCTGGTTGTGAACGTTTCATTGATACACCTGTAAAAAGATATAGCAGCGGAATGACTGTTCGTTTAGCATTTGCCGTAGCAGCATTTTTGGAACCTGAAATTTTAGTTATTGACGAAGTTTTGGCTGTTGGAGATGCAGAGTTTCAAAAGAAAGCAATAGGTAAAATGCAGGACATCTCCCGTGAAGGTGGAAGAACAGTATTGTTTGTAAGTCATAATATGGCGGCTGTAGAAACGCTTTGCACCCGTGTTATAAGTATGAGGAATGGCAACATCAACGGTAATGGCAACCCAACAAGGGTAATTACTGATTATTTGCAGAGCAGTTCCTTTTCAGAAAGACTAGTAAGTTTTGATACAATTGAAAATGCGGTTGGAAACGAAAGCATTAAAATAATGTATGCTGCTGTAGAAAACAGTTCATCTTTGAATGCAAATGATATTATTGATGTTACTTCTTCTGTTGATCTACGTTTAAAAATTATAAATCAGACAAACGATGAAATAATCTCTGTTGGTTTTGATCTGCGTACAATAAAAGGTGACGTTGCCTTTGGTTCCGGTGCAAAATTTAATTGCGCAATTAATCAGGTTACTGAACTTTGTTGCCAGATACCTGCAAATTTACTAAACGACGATCTATACCAAATACACGTCTATTTCTATACAAAAGAAATGAGGATTTTATACAGCAATGAAGAATTGTTAACCTTCGAAGTAAAAGATGTTAAGCGCGAATCAGGATATCTGGGAAAGATAAACGGAGTGATAAGGCCGCAGCTTGAATGGAAGATAAAATAATTATGAATAAAATTTTTAATTTAAAAGTTGATGCAATTGGTATTGCAATATTCAGAATTTTCTATTCTCTGATTTTATTTTGTGAATTGTTACAACTTTATAAATTCAGAAACATAATTTACGATAAGCAGCCTTTTATAGAAACTGGAGAAATTGATGTCTCATTTCTTTTTTATTTTTGGCTTCCTGTCGTTTTACTAATTACTGTTGGGCTATTTACCCGTTTTGCGACAATACTAAATTATATATTTTCAGTAATTATATTCAGTTCGGCTGCAAAATTTGAATATCATGTTTTCTATGTCTATGTAGGAATTAATTTTTTAATGATGTTTATGCCTGTCTCCCGGGTTTTGTCATTAGATAATTTATTGCAGAAAATTAAATATTCAAATATTCATAAAACTTATGCAGTAAACAAAAAAGTTCTGCAAATCAATTATTGGATGCCGGTTTTTATAGGGATAGGATTAGTTTATATTGATTCTGTTTTTCATAAACTTTCCAGTAATTTATGGGCGAATGGATTAGGTGTTTGGCTCCCTTCAAGTCTTCCGATGATTACCTGGAATGATACATCTTTTTTATTAAATCAGGAATATATTGTAAAATTTCTAGGCTATTTTATATTACTTTTTGAAGGTTGTTTTATATTCTTATTTTGGTTCAAAAAAACTCGAATTCCATTTTTTACTATAGGTGTTTTTTTTCATTTAGGAATTTTAATAGCATATCCCATTCCTTATTTCGCATTAACTTATATCGGAATTTATTTACTATTGATTCCAGTCTCATTTTGGAAAAACATTGCAAAAAAAATTAAATTAAAGAAATAAGAAACGAAAACATATAAATGCGTTGTAGAAGCAGAAATTTTGGTATCACCATTGAAACCAATCACTCCGTAATCCAACAAATTTTGGGCAACACGCCAAGTGATGAAAGCATCTTCCTGTATATGATGCGTCAGAAGAAAGTAGAGTTTGGCAATTACTGCAAATATTACAGCATATAATGGAAGATTTTTGTTTGTGTTCTCGGCCATTGCGTTTTTTTGATGCACAAATATAATCCTATTATTTCTGAATATCAACATAAAAAAAACGGAACCGAAGTTCCGTTTTAAGTATTTTAAAAATGATTTTTTACTGTGTCGCTTTGATAATTGCTGAAGTAATCTGATCTTCTTTTTCTTTTGAATAAGTAGAATCAAATGGCTCCATCACATCAAATAAATACTGATAAAAAGGTGTGATTCTCTGCACATTTTCAGATTCTTTCATTGCCTTTTCTTTACCCATCTGCTGAAGATCTTTGATGAAAACGTTGAATTTCTTATCAATAGGCTCAATAGACTTCACCAGATAAGCATAAGCTTTCTGATCCTGACCAATCTTTTTATAAGCATCAGTAACTGCTGAAACAACAAGAGAATATTCCATTGGTTTTGATCTCATCTGTCTTCCTACAAATCTTTGGTCAGCTTTACTTAAACTCAGGTAATAATCATACTCTTCGAATATTCCTTTTTTAAGAATTTCAGCTAATTTCAAAGCTTTTTGTTCCTGACCTGCAACGATATAACCATAAACCATTGAACTTAAAGAACGTGGATCGTTATATTTTTCTGCAGGTATTTCTTTTGAAGCTAAATCCAAGATTTCTAAAGCTTTACCATTCTGTCCGGATAATGCTAAAGCTGCTGCTGCTCTGCTTGCAGAACTTCTGTAGCTCACAATATTAGAAGTTGCAGTTTCATCAAAATGAACATTCAGATCTTTGAAATTACCCCACTTGAAGTTTCTAACTACAGTGTATAAAGAATTAGCATCTACTCTACCCATTTCACCATCGCTGCTTCTCGGCATATGAATCGGAACCAATCTGTAACTGAAACCGTCAAACTGAAGATATTCATCTAAAAAGAAAATATTTTCGCTGTCATAAACGCCACCTGAAGAGAAATTGATCGGGCGTTTCCAGTCGAAGTTCGCCAATATATCAAACATCATCAAGTTGCTTTTGTATAAGGTACTTGCTTCATATTTAATCATAATTTGATCGACCGCATTTGGTGCATCAGAAGCTTTTATAATTCCTGATTTCACAGCATTTGCTTTATTTACAGGTAAAATAAATTTGCTTACAGGAAGGAAATTATATTTCTCGTAACGTGCTTCACCGAAAATCATTTTTAGGACTTCGTCTTTTTCAGGAGATTTTATTTTAAGGAAATTCACAGCTTCTTTTAAAGTCATAGAATCCTGAACAAGATATTTTTCGAATGGTTTAAGCATTTCTGCCGGTGCACCTGATTCCTTTAAATTACTTAATATTCCCTCCCAATTTTCTTTTTTCATCAGATAAATCTGATCATTCACGCCATCTCTGTAATCTTCATGAGTCAACTGACTTGGGATCGGACTGGCATTGTAGGTTTTTCTCTTTACCTGATCGATGTTCCAAGGAGTTGAAAGAAGGGTAAAGTTCACCACTTTCACATCATCACGGAATCTTTCAGTTTCCTGCATTGCCCAAACCGGATAGGTATCATTATCTCCGTAAACGAAAAGTATATCGTCTTTCGGTAACGACTTTAACATAGAATATGAATAATCGTACGCTGTATATCTTCCGCTTCTGTCGTGAACATTATAATTCTGGAAGCCCATCATCAAAGGAATCCCCATCAAAACAACTCCAAAACCGATATTTGCAATATTTGATTTCACTTTTGATTGTAAAAACCATAGAATAGCTCCTGCTCCAAGTCCTATCCAAATAGCGAAAGCATAAAAGGAACCGACTACTGCGTAATCTCTTTCTCTAGGTTCGAAAGGTTTCATTCCGGTGTAGAAAACAATTCCAACACTGGTTAATATAAATAGGGAAAGAATTGCATAGAATCTTCCAAAATCTCTCATAAACTGGAAATAACATCCGATAATTCCCAACAATAATGGTAAGAAGAAGAATGCTACAGTACTTTCATTATTGAATTTTGAAGGCATTGCATCCTGATTCCCCAATCTGTAATTATCTAAAAAAGAAAATCCTGAAATCCAGTTTCCACTTGTATCTTGTGTACTGCCCTCAAGATCATTTTGTCTTCCTGCGAAGTTCCACAATAGATATCTTATAAAATAATATCCGTTTTGGAACGTGATAAAATAATCCATATTCTGAGCAAAAGAAGGTCTCTGAACGGTAATTAGCTCATAAGGTTTTACCTTTAAATAATCTGCTGCAGTGATCGTTTTATCTTCATATTTGCCTCGTAATTCTTCAAAGATTTCTTTAGCTTGAGGATCATCTGCGATCTCTGGATTAGCATAATTAAATTGAAAATCTGGCGCGCCGTACATTGACATATAATTTGCCATCACTTCTTTATCTTCGCTGAACATTCTCGGCATCAAACTCACATGCGCAGGATTGAAAACGTAATTAAAACGATCGCTTGTCTTTAAATAAGTTCCTGTTCTTTCATCTTTTTCATAAACTTCTCCTGTTTTTGTTGTCTTAAAACTTCCGTCTTCTTGCTTCTCGATTCCGCTATTATCCAAAAACGCTGTATAGTTTTGTCCGTAAATTGTCGGCCAGTCACCATATTGTTCTCTATTATAGTAATCAAGCATACCAATTGCAGTATCCGGATCATTTAAGTTCATTGGCGGATTAGCATTTGCTCTGATTGGAATTACCATCCAACAAGAGAAACCAATCATCATATATACAACTGATAAAGCAATCGTCTGATAAATATTTTTCTTCGCCTGTCTTGCATATTTTAAAATGAAATAACAAATTGCAACCAAAATAACAAAACCTGCAATGGTTCCTGAGTGGAAAGGTAGACCTACACCATTCACAAAGAATATTTCAAGTTTTCCAAACAATGACATGATTACTGGGAAAATAATTTTAAAAACAATAATTAAAATTCCAAGTGTAATGGCATTTGCCCAAAGAAAATTCTTCCAGGTAAATTCATAATTTCTTGCGTAGTATACTAAGCAAACTGCTGGAATTGCTAACATACACATCATGTGAACACCCACAGAAAGACCTACAACGAAGAAAATTAAAATAATCCATCGCTCGTTATCAGATTCGTTGTATTCGTTTTCCCACTTCGTGATCAGCCAAACTAAAATGGCAATAAATAAGGAAGCCATCGAATAAACTTCTCCTTCCACTGCCGAAAACCAAAAAGTATCTGACCAGGTAAAACAAAGAGAACCAATCACTCCGGCAAAAAGAATAGCAATTTCCTGATGTTTTGTTACTTCCTCAAAATCTTTGTTGAGAAGTCTTCTTACAAAATGGGTAATCGTCCAGAACAAAAACAAAATTGTAAATGCGCTGAATAATGCAGACATTGCATTAATTACAACAGAATAATTTTCACCGTTTCCGAAAGCAAAAATAGCGGCAACAGCACCCACAATCTGGAACAAAGCGGCTCCCGGTGCGTGTGTTACTTCCAATTTTACTGCTGAAGAAATGTACTCACCACAATCCCAAAAACTGAAGTTGGGTTCTATCGTTGACAAGTACGTGAAAAATGCAATGACGAAAATCACCCATCCGAGAAGGGTGTTCCATTGCCTAAAAGTCCAGTTTTTCATAGTATAAAATCAATTAGTGCGAAAATAAGGTTTTTACTTCATTTTATTTAGATTTTAACAAAATTTAAAAAACTGGCGTGCTTTTTGTCAGCGTTTCGGGACTGTAATTGTGAGCTTAAAACATTTAATTCCACTTTCAACACTTATAATTTCTGAAAAGTTTAAAAATTATTTATTTTTTTGTATTTTTGCGGTCAGATTTTTATTTGAAAAATAACAAATAATGAGTAATGTTTACGATAATATTCTTGGCTTGATTGGGAACACCCCTTTAGTGAAACTTAATACAGTAACTAAAGAGATTCCTGCTAAAGTTTATGCCAAGTTAGAATCATATAATCCTGGACATTCCACTAAAGATAGAATCGCACTTCATATTATTGAAAACGCTGAGAAAAAAGGTTTATTAAAGGAAGATTCTGTAGTTGTAGAAACGACTTCCGGAAATACAGGTTTTTCACTTGCAATGGTTTGCATCATCAAAGGATACAAATGTATTCTTGCTGTAAGTGATAAAACAAAAGCTGAAAAAATAGCTTATCTGAAAGCTCTTGGTGCTACAGTATATATATGTCCTGCGAATGTACCTGCGAATGACCCTAGATCATATTATGAAGTAGCAAAAAGAATTGCTGCTGAAACCCCAAATTCTGTTTATATCAATCAGTATTTTAATGAATTGAATGTTGATGCCCATTATCAGACAACAGGTCCTGAGATTTGGGAACAGACAGAAGGGAAAATCACTCATCTTTTTGCGTGCACAGGAACTGGTGGTACATTATCAGGTTCTGCAAAATTCTTAAAAGAGAAAAATCCGAACATTAAAATCATCGGTGTTGATGCTGACGGATCTATCTTGAAAAGTTACCACGAAACCGGAGAAATTCATAAAGAAGACGTACATCCTTACCAAATCGAAGGAATGGGGAAAAATTTAATTCCATCTGCTCTTCTTTTTGATAAAGTGGATGAATTTGTAAGAGTTAATGACGAAATGTCTGCATACAGAACTCGTGAAATTGCATTGAAAGAAGCAATTATGGGAGGTTATACAACAGGAGCTGTTACTCAAGGATTAATACAATATGCACAATCTCATGAACTGACTGAAAATGATTTCGTTGTAATGATTTACCCGGATCACGGTTCGCGTTATATTACAAAAGTGTACAGCGATAAATGGATGGAAGAGCAAGGATTCATCAACAACTGTTTCCACAATTACGATGAAGTTTTCAAAACAGAATTCATCAAATAAGAAAAATAAATTAATATAAATCAAGCCTTTTCGTAAATCACAAAAGGCTTTTTTACATAAAACATACTCATACAATGGTAGATATTTTTGAAAGAATAAAACAAAATCCAGGGCCACTTGGTCAGTTTGCAGATTACGCAGAAGGATATTTTGTATTCCCAAAATTGGAAGGTCCGATTGGTCCGAGAATGAAATTTCAAGGTAAAGATGTGATTTTCTGGAGTGCTAATGACTATTTGGGATTGTGTAATCACCCGGAAGTTTTGGAAGCTGATGCAAAAGCAGCTGCAGAATTCGGAATGTTTTATCCGATGGGTGCAAGAGCGATGTCTGGTGAAACTCAACAACACCAACAATTGGAAAAAGAATTGGCAGAATTCACTCAAAAAGATGCTGCTTATTTATTGAATTTCGGTTACCAAGGAATGGTTTCTTGTATCGATGCATTGGTGACAAGACATGACGTGATTGTTTATGATGCAGATTCTCATGCTTGTATCGTTGACGGAGTTCGTCTTCATATGGGAAAAAGTTTTACTTTCAAACATAATGACATTGAGAGTTTAGAAAAAAACTTAGCGAGAGCGACTAAAGTTGCTGAAGAAAACGGCGGAGGAATTTTAGTAATTACCGAGGGAGTTTTCGGAATGAGAGGAATGCAGGGGAAACTAAAAGAAATCTGTGATTTAAAATCTAAATTCAATTTCAGATTATTGGTTGATGATGCTCATGGTTTTGGAACTTTGGGTAAAACCGGAGCTGGAGCTGGTGAAGAGCAAGGATGTCAGGATCAGATTGATGTTTACTTCTCAACTTTTGCTAAATCTATGGCTGGTTTCGGAGCATTTCTTTCAGGAGATGAAACAATTATCAGATTTTTAAAGTATAATCTTCGTTCTCAGATTTTTGCCAAATCTTTAACAATGCCAATGGTAATAGGAGGTTTGAAAAGATTAGAACTTCTAAGAACACGGCCGGAGATTAAAGATAAATTGTGGGAAAATGTAGGCAAACTTCAAAACGGATTAAAAGAAAGAGGTTTCAATCTTGGAAACACAAATACTTGTGTAACACCGGTTTTCATTCAGGGAACTACGATTGAAGCTACACTTTTAGCAAAAGATTTAAGAGAAAATTATGGAGTATTCACATCAGTTGTTGTGTATCCTGTAATTCCAAAAGGGATGATTTTGTTGAGATTAATTCCTACCGCTTCCCATACAGATTCAGAAATTAATGAAACTTTGGCAGCTTTCGAAGGCATCAAAGAAAAATTAGAAACTGGAGTTTATACAGAAATGGAAAAACAAATGAATATCGAGTACAAGCAAATGTAATTTCGATTTCAATTAAATATTTATGAAC
>SEBM01000662.1 GCA_004296145.1 Flavobacterium sp. | reverse complement strand
GGTAAACAGTAATTTCACAGGATGATAAAAGGATTATTTGAAACGCATCTTTTTGTGGAAGATTTGGAAAGGTCGATAGATTTTTACCAAAATGTTTTAGGGCTTACCAAATGTGGTTACAACGATGAAAGAAGAATTGCTTTTTTCTGGATTGGGGAACCAAAGGCCGCTATGCTTGGTTTGTGGGAAAAACCAAAAGAACAAATAGATATTCGGCATTTCGCATTTAGGTGTGATGTAGATGATGTCTTAAACAAATCTGTCGCTTTTTTAAAAGATAGAAATTTACATCCTTACAATTTTTTAAAAGATGGAAATGAAAAGCCTATGGTTTTTGCTTGGATGCCCGCCATTGCCATTTATTTTAAAGACCCCGATGGTCATAATTTAGAGTTCATCGCGATTTTAGAAGGAGAGGGAAAGCCAGAACTTGGAGTAATTAGTTATGAAGAATGGCTGAAAAAACCTTGATATTTAAAAAACTGATTTTTTTATTTCTATTTTTTCGCCGTTAAGTAGCTCAATTACCATTTTTGGCAGTTTAGTTTGTTCAAAATACCAAGACATAAATTCGCATTTATCGGCAAAACTATTTGCATTTCGGTCATTTATAGAAAATATAACCTGGCCAATGTTAAGGGCCTTTGCGCTATTGTTAACTGCATTATTTAACGCGACAACTTCAATTTTGTTTTTGTCATTAAAATTAAAACCAGCATCAAAAATGAGTGTTTTTTGAGGTGTAATATGGCCTGGCATTAGCCAATAAGTTAATTCGGTATTGTTAATTATCATTTGGCTAAAATTTTTTGTGAAGAAAAATAAACCGATCTTATTGTGCGTGTTTGGCATAGCACTTATTTTGAAATTATTAAATTGCATTCCGCCAAAAAGTAAGGTGTCAACAAAAAAAGCATTAGTTTCTTTGCCTAATGAAGCAGAATTTATGCCCATAGAAAAACTCTTGCTTTTATATAAATTTTCTGGGGATTGGTTTTTAATTAATTCTTTGGTGCTTTTACTGGCAATATCCATGGTGCAATTACCAGCGTAGCCAAAATCTACCAATACATTATCTATTGTAGTGCCACCAACGTTTAAATTAGAAAAATGCCGGTTACCGATTATTTTAAAAGGCATTTTTGTCATTTTGTTTTCAGGTAAAAAAGGGGTTTTTGAAAAATAAACTACATTTTTCTGAAAATCGAATTTCCAATTTAACTTGTTGATTACATCGCCGCCCAACAAATACATTTTGTTGCATTGTAAAAATGCCATATCGGCAACTACGCTTGTGATATCTAAAAAGTTTTGCGAGCCAATTCTTAAACTGTCTATTTTAGCTTTATTAATTTTGGCTGTGTTTTTTTGACTATCATTTATTTTGATAGAACCAATTATGGTTATTTTAGAATCTTTAACATTATCGTTAGTTAAAGCGCCCATACTAGCACCGGTAACAAAGGCAAAATTTGTTTTTACGCCATTTAAATAACCTTCAATTGCTAATAAACCCGTTTCTGTGCTAAATTTTAAACTGTCTATTGGATTGTTTTGAGGGTAACTTTTTATAAGTATAAACGTTAAGGCAATTAGTAAAAAAGATTTTTTCATAGTTGTTGTTTCTATCAAGAGGTTTAATTCTTAACAATGGTTGCACATAGTTATAAATATTTAATGGATTGTAAGGTTACGATTAGTCTAGCGAATTGCTAGGAGCAAAGTGAGTTTTAAGCATAAACTTTTGTTTGCTAAACCCGATTGCAATGGAAAGCCCCGATTTTCTACGGGCTTGCAATGGAAAGCGGGACTGATGTTTCCGATGGGCATTGGTTTTGCTTTACAAAGTCTTCGACTACGCTCAGACTGACAATCAATTAGGAGATTGCTTCGTCGTTCCTCCTCGCAATGACGAAAGGGCCCCAATCTATTGACTATCAAAATTTAACAAAAAGATAACCACATAAATAGTAGGTAAAACCCTTAAAAATTCAATTAAAAATCATATCTTTGCGCCAAATTTATAGGCGCATTTTATGCAAAAGATTAGAAATATAGCTATTATAGCACACGTTGACCACGGTAAAACTACATT
>SEBM01000661.1 GCA_004296145.1 Flavobacterium sp. | reverse complement strand
GCCATTTCCTGCTTAGGCAGAGAGTACGATAAGCACCAGTTAACGGAAATTGGTAAGGAGTGGTTAAAAGAAATGGGTTATTCAAAAAATCCGCATCTTATCGTTTTTCACAAAGATACGGACAACAACCACGTGCATTTAGTTTCCACCAGAATTGATAAGCAGGGCAAAAAGATAAATTCCGATTACGAGCGGATCAGGGCAATGAAGGCAATAAACCGGATCGTTGGCCTTAATGAAAATCAAAAGGTTTCCGAAGATATAAAGAAGTGCCTGAACTATAGTTTTAAAACAAAAGCACAATTCTTTCTGCAAAAACATCATGATTTGTCGGGTGAACTAAAAAACCATTTTCCCCTTCGTCTATCATTTCTTTTGCCCAGCCAATATTAGAAGCTACAATTGGCTTTTCCATTGCCATAGCTTCTAACCAGGAAACAGGAAAAGCTTCTGCAAAAGAAGGAAACACACACACAGTTGCTTTCTGAATTTTCTCTTTTATTTCTGTGTAAGGAACACTCTGTAGATATTGAACATTTTTTAATGCTTCATTTGAAAAAAGTTCCTTCATCATTTTCCAGGTTGACGAATTTCCTGAAATAATATCCGGAACATCTTTGCCTACCAAAACCAACTTTGCATTAGGATTTTTTTCAATTACTTTATTAAAAATAAGAGGCAGTTCTAAAAGCCCTTTTTTTCGAATCAAGCTTCCAAAATATAAGATACTTTTCTCTATTTGAAGGTTTTCATTTGCTTTGAACAAATTAGCATCAATCAGGTTCGGGATAATGGTAAACTTTTTATTTAAACCAAAAACTTCATTTGTTTTATCTGCTGTAAACTGACTAACCGAAAGTAAGCTGTCTGCTTTTTGTAAAGCTCTTTTTTCATGAAATTTATTTTGCCATTTTACAGGACGATTGTCCAGATGACAGAAATATGTATCTGAGCCATGCAAACGTATTACGATTGGGCATTTATCAGGTTTTATAAACGATGTAATTCCTGTCCAGTCCGGAGCTTCGACAACATTAATTTCTTTATTTGAATGTAAGGTGTTGATTATTTTTTCAATCTTTTTGCTGGTCAGAAACCACGATAATCCTTTGAATTTTATATTTTTTATTTGTTGAATAACAATTCCGTTATCCTCAAACAAAGCGTCTTCTTTCTGACGATACACCAGAACGCGTACAGAAACTCCTTGCTCTAAAAGTGCGATAGCAAGATTTTTTATGCTTGTTCCTAATCCTCCGGAATTCCCTGTTTTAGGATGCGGGTACTCTGGTGTCAAAAAAGCTATTTTCATAGATTTACTTTTTAAAAAAGTCTTTTAAAATTCTGGCTGTAAATATTTTTGCACCCTCATTAGTCATATGTCCGCAGGAAGAAAAATATTTATTTTCTACCACAACATTCTCGTAATTATGAATTTCGGGATATGCTTTTTTTACTTTATCAAAATAATTCATTCCAACTACATTTTCGCACATTGGAGTCATCACCGCAATAAGATTAATGTTATTGGCTTTACAAATGTTTTTAATTTCTTCGTAATATTTATTGTGTGGCAAAGGATTTAGGTTGACAATATTATTTTTCATATTGCCATTTTTGTGTTTCTCTAATGGATAAAAACCTAAATTATCTAATGCATTTGTTTTCTTATGGATTGCCGTAAAAAATGTTTCTCTAAGTCCTATTTTTGAATCATATTTTATGTATCTGTAAAAAGGTATATAATACAGTTCGTTGAAATTTTCCTGGCTTGAAAAATGATCTTTGATAATCTTTGAATTATGTATATATGGCAAAAATAAAGCAGAGATACCCTCGGCCATATGATCATTGGATAAATTCAGGTCTGTCTCCAGAATGACATTTTTTATTTTATATTTTCTTTCGATCATTAACTTTAGCATTAACGATGCTTCAAATAAATGCCCTCCGCTCATTCCGTAGTTAAAAGTTTTTAACCCTTTATCTTCAAACATTTGAGACACAAAGTGATTATTTGCTCTTGAAGATCCTAAAATAATAACATCATATTTTTTTCCGGCTAGTAAGGCGGCGTCTCCTTCATAAACGGTAAT
>SEBM01000660.1 GCA_004296145.1 Flavobacterium sp. | reverse complement strand
ATATCAGAGAATTAATTGAAAGCAAAATTGCTGATATTCCGGGCAACTATATATTGTTTGGAGCAATTGGTTCTTTGCTTTTATCATCTTACCTAACTAAAATAGGTAAAAAAGAAGCCGGATCCATTATCGGAAAATTGTCTATTCCTATCATAGGAATTGGCCTTGCAAAATACAAGGATGTCATAAAATCTGAATTAGAAAACCAATTGCAGCCTCTAACAGAATAATCTGTTGAAAAACTTACTATTAGCTAAAAAAAAGCCTTACATGATGTAAGGCTTTTTTTTGTCGAATAACGATTATGCTTTTAATGAAGCCATATCAATTACAAAGCGATATTTCACATCACTTTTCAACATTCTTTCATAAGCTTCATTAATTTCCTGCATTTTAATCACTTCAATTTCAGAAACAATATTATGCTCTCCGCAAAAGTCAAGCATTTCCTGTGTTTCTGCTATTCCGCCAATTACAGATCCTGTAACAGATTTTCTTCCCATAATCATTGGAGTGGTATTTAAAATTGGTTCTAAACCACCTAAATAACCTACTACAACTAAGGTTCCGTTTATGTTCAAAGTAGCCACATACGGATTTACATCATGCACATAAGGAACTGTATCAATAATAAGATCAAATTTTCCGCTTACTGATTTCATTTGACTTTTTTCTGTAGAAATAATTACAGCATCAGCACCAAGTTCAAGAGCATCTTTTTCTTTATCGGGTGTTCTTGAAAATAATGTTACATGTGCTCCTAATCCTTTTGCTAATTTAATGGCCATATGACCAAGTCCACCCAAACCAACTACGGCTACTTTACTGTCTTTACCAACATTCCAATGTCTTAAAGGCGACCATGTTGTTATTCCAGCACAAAGTAACGGAGCAACAGCTGCTAAATCTAAATTTGACGGAATCTTTAATACAAAATGTTCGTCTACAACTACTTTTTCAGAATAACCTCCAAAAGTATGGCCTCCTAAATGTTTATCAACGCCATTATAAGTTCCTGTAAATCCTGTCAGGCAATATTGTTCCAGATCTTGTTTACAGCTTTCGCACGTATGACAGGAATCTACCATACATCCTACTCCGGCCAAATCGCCCACTTTTAGTTTTGTTACTTCGCTTCCTACTTTAATAACTCTCCCCACAATTTCATGTCCGGGAACTGCAGGATATTTGGATCCGCCCCAATCATTTCTTGCCGTATGCAAATCAGAGTGACAAACACCGCAATACAAGATTTCTATTTCTACATCTTTTGGTGTTACTTCTCTACGGTTGATATTTAAAGCTGCTAAATCTGCATCTGGAGCTTCAGTTCCGTATGCTTTCACTTGTGTTGTATTCATATTTAGTTTTTTTGTTTAATTTTCTGTTTTTCGAATCATCTATTATTTAGTATTCACATCATTATAATCGACTTTCGAAACGGGTTCCAGCCATACTACATTTATATCATCTTTAAAATTGGTAATCGCAATATGTGTAAAATTATTATTGGCTGTCGCTCCGTGCCAGTGTTCTACATTTTCAGGAATGTTTACCACATCACCTTTTTTAAGCGGTTGTGCCTGTTTTCCTTTTTCCTGATAAAAACCATTTCCTTCTGTAACAATAAGTACCTGTCCTTTAGGATGTGTATGCCAGTTGGTTCTTGCTCCGGCGTCAAAACTTACACTTCCTATTGCAAATTCATTGTTTTTATCTTTGGCCAGTAAAGGGGTTAAAAAAGCATTTCCTGTAAACCAGTCGTTTGATAATTTATCTCCTTTTGGAAAAATCGAATTGTTGTTTTGTTCCGTCATTCCTTTTTATTTTTATGAATGCTTGCAAGTTTATAGAGAAGTCATTTCAATAAAGTTACTAAAAAACTAATTATCAATCCTCTACAAACAGAACTATTGCATCACCTACAATTACAAAGTTCGGCACAGCAAAATAAAATGTACTTATACAGATTACTGTTATTCGTACCAATATTCCTGATATCGCAGCTTAAATCAAATTTTAAAAGGCATAAAAAAACCTGTTTCATAACGAAACAGGTTTTTATTTAATGAAGTTTACTTTATATCAATATATTAT
>SEBM01000659.1 GCA_004296145.1 Flavobacterium sp. | reverse complement strand
TTGTTACATTTTCATAACTACTAGTATTCTGCATGTTATATTCGAAAAAAAAATGCAAATTTGCACTTCAATAATTTAACTCATGCCAACAATATCACACAAAGGCAGAAACATGCCCGAATCACCGATACGTAAACTTGCTCCTTATGCAGATCTTGCAAAACAAAAAGGACATAAAGTGTATCATTTAAACATTGGTCAACCGGATATCAAGACACCCGAAGTGGCCATCGAGGCGGTAAAAAATATTGATTTAAGTATTATAGAATACAGTCCGTCAGCCGGATATGAAAGTTATAGAAAAAAATTAGCAAAATTTTACCAGCGCCAAAACGTAAACGTTAACTCAGAAGACATCATTGTAACAACTGGTGGCTCTGAAGCCTTATTATTTGCGTTGGCCACAATTACAGATCCTGGAGACGAAATCATCATTCCAGAACCTTTTTATGCTAATTATCACGCATTTGCATCTTCTACGAGCGCAACAGTAATTCCTGTAATTTCTACAATAGACAGCGGATTTGCTTTGCCAAGTATTGAAGAAGTTGAAAAACTGATTACACCAAATACCAAAGCTATTTTAATCTGTAACCCCGGAAATCCAACGGGTTATTTATACTCAGAAACTGAAATCAAGCAATTGGCCGGCCTGATCAAAAAACATGACTTGTATTTAATTGCAGACGAAGTATATCGCGAATTCCTTTATGACGGAGACGATGTTCATTTTTCTGTAATGAATTTAGATGATGTACAGCAAAATGTGATCATGGTAGATTCTGTTTCTAAACGTTACAGTATGTGTGGCGCAAGAATTGGCTGTCTGGTTACCAAAAATAAAGATGTTCTGGCAACAGTAATGAAATTTGCGCAGGCACGTCTAAGCCCGCCAACAATTGAACAAATTGCTTGTGAAGCCGCAATCGATACTCCTCAAAGTTATTTTGACGAAGTTATTTCTGAATACAAAAGCCGTCGCGATACTTTGATTACTGAATTAAACAAAATTGAAGGCGTTATTGTAACGAAACCAAAAGGAGCTTTTTATTGTATTGCCCAATTGCCGATACAAGATTCTGATGATTTTGCTCAATGGCTTTTAGAAAGTTACGACCTAAATGGAGAAACTGTAATGATTGCTCCTGCAAAAGGTTTTTATTCAACACCGGGAATGGGATTAAATCAGGTGAGGATTGCCTATGTTTTAAACAAAAAAGACTTAACAACTGCAGTTAATATTCTTAAAGAAGCACTTTTAGTTTACAACAACAGAAAGTAGTAAAAAATTAAAATCTATAAATTTTAAAAGACAATAACACATTGCGGTTGTTGTCTTTTTTATTTTAAAAATACCGTTTATATTTTAATTTACCGTATTACCAAAAAGTAAGCACTAAATAGTATAAACGATAGAAAAGGTTTGCTTTTTATTAATTATCTTTACCGCCTTAAAAAGATATACCCATTATAATTGTAGTTTTTAATGATAAATAACGAAGATTTTTTAGACGAAATAGGAGACAATCACTTCAGCAGTAATGCAAAAAACCCTCTAAGAGAGGATGCTTTTGAACTAAGTGACGACGAAAAAATAGAAAAAATAAAAAAAGATGTTGAAAACATTCTACAGACTCTTGGAATGGATTTGACAGATGACAGCATAAAAGGTACTCCAAACCGAGTAGCAAAAATGTTTGTAAAAGAGATTTTTGGCGGTCTTAATCCGGCAAAACAGCCAAAAGCTTCTACTTTTGACAATAATTACAAATACGGCGAAATGTTGGTTGAAAAAAACATTACCGTATATTCTACCTGCGAACACCATCTTTTACCAATTATCGGAAGAGCTCACGTTGCTTATATTTCAAGCGGAAGAGTTATTGGTTTATCCAAAATGAATCGTATTGTTGAGTATTATGCTAAAAGACCTCAGGTGCAGGAGCGTTTGACAATGCAGATTGTTCAGGAACTTCAAAAAGCTTTAGGAACTGAAGATGTTGCCTGCGTTATCGATGCAAAACATCTTTGTGTAAACTCAAGAGGAATTAAAGATATCGAAAGCAGTACAGTAACATCTGAATTCGGTGGAAAATTCAAAGA
>SEBM01000118.1 GCA_004296145.1 Flavobacterium sp. | reverse complement strand
CCTAAAACACATACCAAAAATTACATTTACCTCAATTTTATGAAAGTAAAAAACCTAATTTATGCCCTTCTCATTATCGGAATTGGAGGGTTTATTGCCTACAGAATCGTATCTAATAAAAGTAAAAACGAAGAATCTAAAAAATTTGGAGACAAGGACACTCCTACTTCTGTAACAGGAGTCGTAGTAAAAACATCCACTTTTGATAATAATTTATCATTGTCAGGTTCTATTGAAGCCAATGAACAAGTAGAAATTCACAGTGAAGTTTCGGGTATTGTTGAAGGTATTTATTTTAATGAAGGTACTAATGTAAACAAAGGTCAGGTACTTTTTAAAGTAAATGATATTGAATTAAGAGCACAACTAAGACAAGCGGCTACAAAAGAAAATTTAGCCGGTGAAAACCAAAGAAGAGCAAAATTATTACTTCAAAAAGAAGCTATTAGTCAGGAAGAATTTGATGTTGCCAATGCAGATTACGCTTCCGCGAAAGCGCAAAGCCAGTTAATCAGTGCGCAAATCGCTAAAACTTCTGTAAAAGCTCCTTTCTCAGGAAAAATCGGTTTGCGTTCTATATCTCCGGGAACTTACATCACTCCTGCTCTGTTAGTTGCTAAATTAGTAAATACAGGAAAATTAAAAATCACCTTTTCTATTCCTGAAAAATATGCTTCGCAAGTTCGATCAGGATCAAATATTGATTTTACCGTATCTGGATCAGATAAAACATACTCTGCAAAAATATACGCAATAGAGCCGGAAGTGGCTGTTGCAACCCGTACTTTACAAATTCGCGCCATTGCAGATAATACCGACGGAAAACTTTTCCCGGGAACATTTGCAGATGTAAAACTGCCTTTGAATATTATTAAAGATGCTATCGTTATTCCATCAGAAGCTATTGTACCTGTTCAGAGTGGTAAAAAAGTGTATATCGCCAATATGGGCAAAGCCAAAGAAGTTATGGTTGATGCTACAACAAGAACAGATGCTTCTATCTTAATTTTATCAGGATTAAAAGCCGGAGACACTTTAATCACCAGCGGTGTGATGTCATTAAAAAACGAAGCTCCTATAAAAGTTAAAGTAAAATAATTTTAGATTGTTGATTTTAGATTTTAGATTAAACATCGGAAATCTAAAATCTAAATTTTTAGGGTTTAGCGATAATCTAAAATCTGAACTCTAAAATCTAAAATATAATAAAAATCTAAAATCATAAAATGAGTTTATCAACCACAAGTATAAGAAGACCTGTTTTAACCATTGTACTGAATCTTTTAATTATTTTATTCGGTTTTATTGGTTATACTTTTTTGGGTGTTCGTGAATTCCCTTCTATTGATCCGGCGCAGGTTTCCATAAGAACAAACTACACCGGAGCCAATTCAGACATTATTGAATCACAAATTACAGAACCTCTTGAAAAAGCCGTAAACGCTATTGACGGAATCAGAAATATCACTTCTTCCAGTAATCAGGGAAGCAGTAATATTACAATCGAATTTAATTTAGATAAAAACTTAGAAGAAGCTGCGAATGACGTTCGTGATAAAGTTTCGCAGGCCGTTAGAAGTTTACCACAGGATATTGATGCGCCGCCGGTAGTTTCAAAAGCAGATGCCGATAGTGAATCTATTATTTCGATGACGGTTCAGAGTGACACCAGAAGTTCTTTAGAATTAAGTGATTATGCAGAAAATGTTATTTCGCAACGTTTAGAAACCATTCCCGGAGTAAGTGGTGTTCAGATTTGGGGACAAAAACGTTACGCAATGCGTTTATGGATTGATCCTATAAAACTAAACGCTTACAATTGTACTGTCGCTGATGTTCGTGATGCCTTAAATGCTCAAAACGTAGAATTGCCTTCTGGAAAACTAACAGGAAACAACACCGAATTAACGGTAAAAACGATCGGAAACCTTTCTAAACCAGAAGAATTCAATAATATTATCATTCGTACAGACGGAGATAAAATTGTTCGTTTTAGTGACGTCGGAGGTGCCGAATTAGGCCCTGAAAATATTGAAACTTCATTGATGTCCTCAGGACTTCCGATGATTGGTTTGGCAATTGTACCAATGCCGGGAGCCAATTATTTGGATATTTCATCTGAATTTTATAAAAAATACGACGCCTTAAAAAAGGATTTACCAAAAGATATCAAACTTAACATAGCACTTGATAATACGCAATTCGTAAAAAAATCAGTATTAGAGGTTGCAGAAACTTTAGGAATTTCTATCATACTGGTAATCATTATTATTTACCTATTCTTTAGAGACTGGGCTATTGCTTTCAGACCTTTAATTGATATTCCGGTATCTTTGATTGCTACGTTTTTTATCATGTGGCTTTTCGGGTTCTCTATCAATGTATTAACTCTTTTGGCTATTGTTCTGGCTACTGGTCTGGTGGTTGATGATGGTATTGTAGTTACCGAAAATATCTTCAAAAAAGTAGAAGAAGGAATGTCTCCAATTGAGGCGGCAATAAAAGGTTCTAATGAAATTTTCTACGCTGTAATTTCGATTTCTGTGACTTTGGCTGCGGTATTCTTACCAGTTATTTTCTTAGAAGGTTTTGTCGGCCGACTCTTTAGGGAATTTGGAGTTGTAATTGGTGCTGCGGTATTGATTTCTGCATTTGTTTCTCTGACCTTAACTCCTATGTTAAATGCTTATTTAATGAAAGGCGGAGAACAGAAAAAATCAAAATTCTACGTAAAAACAGAACCATTTTTTGAAAAATTAAACAGTGGTTATGCTGATGCTTTGAATCGCTTTATGGCAAAAAAATGGATTAGTTTCCCAATTTTGATTGCCTGTTTCGGATTGATTTATTTATTCTTCACCATTCTTCCAAAAGAAACGGCTCCTTATGATGACCGTAGTTCTGTAACGATGCGTATGACTACGCCGGAAGGTTCTTCTTATGAATATACGAACCGTTTTATGCAGGAAATTTCAAATTTGGTAGATGATTCAATTCCGGAGAAAAAAGTTAGTTTGGTTATTACTGCCGGAGGTTCAGGAGGTTCTGCTACCAATTCTGGTTTTATCAGACTTTCGTTAAAAGAACCGGATGAAAGAGAAAGATCCCAAAAAGAGATTGCTGACAAATTATCTAAATGGACAAAGAAATATCCAAACGCAAAAACATCTGTAATTCAGCAACCTACAATTGCAGTAAACAGACGTGGTGGTTTGCCGATTCAGTATATTATTCAGGCTCCGACTTTTGAAAAACTTAGAGAAAAGATTCCTGTTTTTATGGATGAAGTTGGTAAAAGCGATGTTTTTTCAACAACTGACGTAAACTTAAAATTTAATAAACCTGAAATTAACGTAAGTATAGATCGTGCAAAAGCCGAAAGTTTAGGAATTTCTATTATAGACATTGCGCAGACTTTACAGCTTTCTTTAAGTGGTCAGCGTTTTGGTTATTTCATTAAAAATGGAAAACAATATCAGGTTATTGGACAATTTGATCAGGAAGACCGTTCAAAACCGTTGGATTTAACTTCTATGTTTGTTAAAAATAAAGATGGTCAATTAATTCAGATGGATAACGTTGTCAATGTAGAAGAACAAAGTAATCCACCACAATTGTACCACAACAACCGTTATATGTCTGCTACTGTTTCTGCAGGTCTTGCGCCCGGAAAAAGTATCAGCGATGGTATCGAAGCGATGGATCAGATAAAAGCTAAAGTTTTGGACGAAAGTTTTACAACCGATTTGAGCGGAGAATCAAGAGATTTTGTTGAAAGTAGTTCGAATACTTCTTTCGCATTCGGTTTGGCGTTGTTATTAATCTTTTTAATTCTTGCCGCTCAGTTTGAGAGTTTTATAGATCCGTTTATTATTATCTTAACTGTACCAATGGCCGTTGCAGGAGCTTTATTCTCCTTATGGTTATTCAATCAGACCTGGAATATTTTTAGCCAGATTGGTACCGTAATGCTTATCGGACTGGTTACTAAAAATGGTATTTTGATTGTCGAATTTGCCAATCAGCTTAGGGAACAGGGAAAACCAAAAATGGAAGCTATTTTAGAAGCTTCAGAAGCACGTTTACGTCCGATTTTGATGACGAGTTTAGCTATTGCTTTAGGAGCGTTGCCAATTGCAATGTCGCTTGGAGCAGCTTCTACGAGTAGAATCGGAATGGGAGTTGTAATTGTTGGAGGAACCATTTTCTCTTTAGCATTAACACTTTTTGTTATTCCGGCAATTTATTTAATGTGGTCTAAAGCCAGAAAACATTATCCTGAATTTGACCATATCGAAGAATACGAAAAAGAAAGCAAATAATTTATTAGCCTGAAATTCAATATAAAACCTGAATTTCGGGCAAAAGAAAAAAAATATGAATACTAAAATTCTATTCCGTAGTTTAATACTAATCTTCTTTTGCGTGAGTACACAAGCGCAGGAGGTTTTGACTATTGAAGATGCTATGAAAATAGCTTTGGAAAACAACTTTGAAATCAAGATTGCCAAAAACAACACAAAAATAAGCGAGACCAATGTAACAATCGGAAATGCCGGAATGTTACCAACGGCCACAGCTTCTGTTACAGATAATAACAGCATTCAGAATTCATCTCAAACACGTCAGGACGGAACTTCGACGAACTTAGACAATGCCAAAAACAATAGTCTGACGTATGGTGTAAGTTTGGGCTGGACAGTTTTTGACGGAATGAGAATGTTTGCGAGATATGACCAACTAAAAGAATTACAGAAACTGGGTGATGCCGAACTTAAAAGTACTATTTTAGTTAAGATTGGCCAGGTAAATTCTGCTTACTATGATTTGGTACAACAACAGCAACAATTGGCAGCTTTAGACACAACAATCGTTATTTCTAAACAACGATTGACTTTGGCTCAAAATCGTTTTACCATTGGAAAAGCTTCAAAATTAGAAGTTTTGAATGCTCAGGTTGATTTAAATTCTGATCAGGTTGCCTTATTGAGACAAAAAGAAGCTTATGCAAATTCTAAAATATTATTGAACCAATATTTGGCACGCGATCCAAAAATTGATTTTAAAGTAGTAGATATTGTAACGGTTGATAATAAATTAGTTTTAGCCGATTTAATGGATTTAGCTCAAAAACAAAATCCTGTTTTAGAAACACAAGTAATAAACAAACGTGTTGCCGAATTACAGTTAAAACAAGTAAAAGCTAATCGTTATCCTGTTGTACGACTGACTTCTGGCTATAATTTTGCAGAAAGCGAATCAAGTTTAGGTTTTACAAGTTCAACTTCAAACAGAGGTTTAAATTATGGTTTTAATGCTACACTAAACATTTTTGATGGTTTTAATCAGCACAGAAATGAAAAAGTTGCCAAACTGCAAATCGAGAATTCTCAAATTGCAATCACACAGCAAAGTATGGTTTTAAATACACAATTGAGTACGGCTTTTCAAACTTATTTAACCAATTTAGAATTAATTGATTTAGAAGAAGATAACGAAGCAATTGCCAAACAAAATCTTGACATTACTTTAGATAAATTCAGAATCGGAACCATTACAACCATTGATTTCAGAACGGCGCAGCTAAATTATGTCAACGCAAAAGTGCGCTACAGCAATGCACAATATGAAGCAAAATTATCTGAAATTGCATTAAAAGAATTAGCGGGAAATATTAATTTTTAATCTAAATTTGTTTTCAAAACAGATTTAAATGATTTCATACGACACCAAAGAGTGGTTTACTTTTATTTTTCGCTTTCACAGATCAGATACCATTAGACAATTATTTCCGATTATGCTTGCGATCGGAGTTTATTCAGGATTATTAGGATATCTTGAGGTAGAATATTTTAAGATAAGCGAAAATCATTACATCCACAACATTCCAATTATGCACGGAATGCTTGGTTTTGTTATCTCCTTATTATTGGTTTTCAGAACCAATACGGCCTATGATCGTTGGTGGGAAGGCCGTAAATTATGGGGAAGTCTTGTTAATAACAGCAGAAATCTGGCTATAAAACTTTCTGCAATTTTAAAAGATGAAAATGACAGGAAGTTTTTTAGAGAAATAATTCCAACGTATGCCTCTTTTCTGCACAAACATCTAAAGGACGAAGAAACAAGCAAACAGCTTTTTGAAAATGTAGATCTGGAAATCGACCATCATAAACACAAACCAAATCAGGTAATGCGAATGATGTATCAGAAAATAAATGATTTATATGATGCTAAAAAAATAACAGGAGATCAGCTGATTACTTTAAACGCAGAATTACAATCGTTTACAGATATATGTGGTGCGTGCGAACGAATCAAAAACACGCCTATTCCCTACTCTTACAGTGCATTTATCAAAAAGTTTATCTTTTTCTATACTATGACACTGCCATTTGGTTATTCCATAAGTTTAGGGTATTTTGTAGCACCTGTTGTCGTTTTTATTTTTTATGTACTGGCAAGTTTAGAGCTTATCGCAGAAGAAATTGAAGATCCTTTTGGTGACGATGATAATGATTTACCAACAAAAAAAATCTCAGAAAACATTAAAAAACATGTCGAAGAACTAATTTAGTTCAGAGTCTTTTACAAATTACCTCAAACAATTACAAAGTATTACAAATATGTATTGCTAAAACGTACAGTATCAATTAAGAGCTGTAAAAAAGAATAACACTTTCAAAAAACCAAATAAATTCTTTCTTACTACAGCACCTAATCCTTATATTTGTATCCTTATTTAAGAATAAAAGTTAACATGAAAATATCTTACAACTGGTTAAAACAATTCATTAAAACAGATTGGACATCTGAGCAAACTTCAGAATTACTGACAGATTTAGGTTTGGAAGTAGAAGTTGTTGAAAAATATGAATCAATAAAAGGCGGTTTAGAAGGAGTTGTTGTAGGACACGTACTTACTTGTGAAAAACATCCGGATGCTGACAGACTAAAAGTTACTACTGTAAACATTGGTCAGGAAGCTCCTGTACAAATTGTTTGCGGTGCTGCCAATGTTGCTGCAGGACAAAAGGTTCCTGTTGCTACTATCGGAACTGTTTTGAATGATAAAGATGGCGGAAAATTTACCATTAAAAAAGGAAAAATACGCGGACAGGATAGTCACGGAATGATTTGTGCCGAAGACGAATTAGGTCTTGGAACAAGCCACGACGGTATTATGGTTTTGGATGAAAATCTTGAACCAGGAACTCCTGTTGCTCAGGTTTTTGACATTGTTACTGATGAAGTTTTTGAAATTGGATTGACACCAAACCGTGCCGATGCAATGAGTCATTTTGGTACGGCACGTGATCTAAGAGCCGGAATGCTGCAACGTGGTGTAAACGTAGAATTGATTACACCTTCTGTAAGCAATTTCAGAGTAGACATGCGTACCTTAAAAATTGATGTTAGTGTAGAAGATTCTCATTTAGCACCAAGATATTGTGGCCTTACTATTTCAGGAATTTCTGTTGAAGAATCTCCGGCATGGTTACAAGATCGTTTGAAAGCTATCGGTTTAACTCCAAAAAATAATATTGTTGACGTTACTAATTATGTTTTACACGAATTAGGACAACCTCTTCATGCTTTTGATGCGGCAAAAATAAACGGAAAAGTAATTGTAAAAACGTTACCGGAAGGCACAAAATTCACAACTTTAGACGATGTTGAAAGAACATTACACGCTGAAGATTTAATGATTTGTGATGAAAAAGGCCCGCTTTGTATCGCAGGTGTTTTTGGTGGAAAAAAATCAGGAGTTTCAGAAGGAACGACTTCTATATTTTTAGAAAGTGCTTATTTTGATGCCGTTAGTGTTCGTAAAACAGCCAAAAGACATCAATTAAATACAGATGCTTCTTTTAGATTTGAAAGAGGAATTGACCCGACTATTACAGAATATGCACTAAAACGTGCAGCACTTTTGATTCAGGAAGTTGCGGGTGGAAAAATAACTTCTGATGTTGTTGAAATTTATCCTAAAAAAGTAGAAGATTTTTCTGTTTTATTGAATTTCAGCCACGTATCAAAAATTATCGGACAGGAAATTCCGAAAGATACTATCAAAAAAATATTAGTTTCTCTTGATATTAAAGTAAACAGCGTTTCTGAATCCGGATTAGGATTAACAATTCCTGCTTACCGTGTTGACGTACAGCGTGAAATTGATGTTATCGAAGAAATTTTGAGAGTTTACGGATATAATAATATCGAGTTCTCTAAAAAATTCAACGCTACAGTTTCAAATTCACCAAGAACTGAAGATTATAAAGTACAAAATATTATCGCTTCTCAATTGAACTCCCAAGGTTTTCATGAAATGATGGCAAATTCTTTGACAACAGCCGCTTATGCAAAATTATCGACTGTTTTAAAAGAAGAACACAACGTAACAATGTTAAATCCTCTAAGCGGTGATTTGGCAACAATGCGTCAGTCTTTATTATTTTCTGCCTTAGAAGCGATTTCATACAATATCAACAGAAGAAATGCTGATTTGAAATTGTTTGAATTTGGAAAATCATATCACAAATACCTGAATGGTTACGAAGAACATAAACATTTAACGTTATCAATTTCAGGAGACAGAAATAAAGAAAGCTGGACAAATCCGCAAAAATCTACCGATTTCTTTTTACTAAAAGGATATGCAAAAGCAATCTTGTCACGTTTAGGAATCGATAAGGTATCTAATTCGCCTGTGCAGTCTGATGTTTTTTCTGAAGGAACATCAATTTGCTACAACAATGACACTTTAGTGGAAATGGGAGTTGTAAAAAAATCGATTTTAAAACATTTCGGAATTAAACAAGATGTTTATTATGCTGATTTTAACTGGGATTTGATTTTAAAAATCATCACAGGAAAAATTAAATATTCTGAAATACCTAAATATCCTGAAGTTCGCAGAGATTTGGCTTTATTGATTGATCAGAAAACAACTTACGAAAGTATTTATAATCTGGCTAAACAAACAGAGAAAGTACTTTTAAAAGATGTAAACCTGTTTGATGTTTACGAAGGTAAAAATCTTCCAGAAGGTAAAAAATCGTATGCTTTGAGTTTTACAATTCAGGACAATACAAAAACACTTACCGATTCTCAAATTGACAAAATCAACCAGCGCATTGAGTCGATTCAAGAAAGTGTGAATGTTCAATTCAACGAGGTGCGTGCTGAGATTTATGACTGTTCCGAAAAATTGAAATTAACCGAAGAGGATTCAAAGCGCATATCCGTTCTCAATGAACTCAGACTAAAGGGAATAGCACACTCAAGAGATGAAAACTTGAATGAAATTTTTCTCTCAATTGCTAATTTGATAGGCTTTGACACCACCAATCCACTACATGTTCCAAGCATTTCGCGCTCGTTTGTAAGAGACGCTCGTACCAATGAAATCGCACATCTTCCACATATATTGATCAAATTTGTCGCAAAACACATTCGTAACCAATTCTACGGGTTGTATTTATCAAAAGCATCAAAACAACCAATATTACTTGAACACATCAATCTTTCACAAGGAGGTCGTATTCTAATCATGGAAAATTTGACAGTTCATAACCAAACTATTTTCAACGAGGCCATGAAATCGGAACGCGAAAATAAAATATCGAATGAAAAAACAATGGATGGTTTTGTGTTTGTTAGAACCAAT
>SEBM01000117.1 GCA_004296145.1 Flavobacterium sp. | reverse complement strand
GTGCAATCATATTCAAATTTATTACAGTATTTATTTAGAAATTAAATCACAATACCAAAACCCGAAATCAAAAGCATCAGAAGCACTGGTGTCACAAGCGGTGTTTGATGAATCTTCAGTTTTTGGTTTTTCATATTTTCGATAAACGATTTCGCCAATTTCAAAATCAATCAGTTTGGAAAAAATCGGCCCGTCAAAAGTAAAGGTATGAAATTCACCGTTTTCGCCACACAAATCTACATTGTCCGGCAAATCATTTATAAAATCCTTATCGATTATGCGACCAACAAAACTTTTGTCTAAATAACGTTCGTTCACGCAAACTACTATGGTTTTGAAACCCAATTGCAGAAACTCTTCAATTAAATCTTTTGATGGAATTTTCCATATTGGAAAAACACCTTCAAAACCAATTTTTGATAATTGATTTTCTCTGTATTTTCGTAAATCTTCCAAAAAAATATCTCCAAAAACAGAATGCGAAATTCCTTCTTTTTGCAATTCGGTCAACGTTTTTGTCATTATGTTTTCGTAAACTTCCATCGTAGGCATTTCCGGAATCTCCATAATTTTTAATGGAAGACCAATACTTTTGGCTTGTGCCTGCAGCAATTCGACACGCACTCCATGCATAGAAATTCGCTGAAATTGCTGATTAACGCTTGTCAGTAAATATTCAATTTTATAATCACGATTTTGTAGAATTTTATACAATGTAAGCGCAGAATCTTTTCCGCTGCTCCAGTTAAATATAGCTTTTAGTGGTTTTGACACGATTTGAAAATTTGTACAGTAAACATACAAATTTCATTCGATTTGTTTATCAAACCTTTGTAACTTTGGAATTTCGGTATTAATTTATTTTCAATGAAATATATCTTTCTTCTTTTTATATCCAGCCTTTCTTTTGCACAACAAACCCAATTTGTTGATTTTAAATCAGTTTCAGGACAATTGAAATTAAATGCCACAGAAAAATCAGTTTCAGGTTCTGTTAACTATGATTTTGATGTTTTGCAACCAATTGATACCATTAGAATTGATGCCAAAAACATGGAATTCACGCAAATGAAAATCGATGGAAAAGAAGTTGTTTTTGTAAACACAGGCAAACAATTACAAATCGTTGATCATTTTCAAAAAGGAAAAAAACACCTAACATTTGATTATTCGGTTAAACCGAAACAAGCTTTATATTTTGTAGCTATTGAAAATTCTGAAGTACAAATCTGGACACAAGGGCAGGGAAGATATACCAGCAACTGGTTTCCGAGTTTTGATGATGTAAACGAAAAAGTAATTTTTAACCTCGGAATTACGTATGATAAAGGTTATCAGGTAGTTTCTAATGGAATTTTGCAAAATAAAACCGAAAATAATAATCAGGTTCATTGGCAATATCAAATGAAAAATCCGATGAGTTCTTATTTATTAATGCTTGCTGTTGGCAAATTTGATAAAAAAGAATTTCAGGCAAAATCTAAAATCCCGTTAGAATATTATTTAGAAAATAAAGATGCAGATCGTTTTGAACCAACATATCGTTATTCTAAACGTATTTTTGATTTTCTTGAAAAAGAAATAGGAGTAAAGTATCCCTGGGAAATCTACAGAGAAATTCCGGTTCGTGATTTTCTTTATGGCGGAATGGAAAATACAACTTCGACACTGTTTACAACCCGTTATGTTGTTGATTCAACAGGTTTTATTGATAGAAATTATACCAATGTCGATGCGCACGAATTGGCACATCATTGGTTTGGCGATTTAATTACGGCCGAAAGCAGCACGCATCACTGGCTTCAGGAAGGTTTTGCAACCTATTATGCCTTGCTTGCCGAAAGAGATATTTTTGGAGAGGATTATTTTTATTCAAAATTATACGAAACGGCACAACAAATTAAATTTGCTTCGAGAACAGATTCTATTCCGGTTTTGAATGCAAAAGCCAGTTCGCTGACTTTTTATGAAAAAGGGGCTTGGGCTTTGTTTGTTTTACACGAGTCAATTGGAGATAAAGCGTTTAAAAAAGCAATAAAAAGTTATCTCAAAAAATACGCATTTCAAAATGTGAATACTGAGAATTTCTTTGATGAAATAAGAAAGGTTTCGAATTTTGATTTGGTTCAGTTTCAGAAAACCTGGCTGGAATCAAGTGCTTTTGATACGCCAACTGCAAATGCTTTATTAAGTAAAAATAAAGCAATTCAGGTTCGATTGGAAGTTGATAAATTAAAGAAAACAGCTTTATCTGAGAAAATGGATTTTTTAGTAAAAACATTAAATTCAAATGTTTACCATTCTGTAAAAGAAGCAATTATTGATCAGGTTCAAAATGAAAAATATGAATCTAAAAAAGAATTATTACTAATCGCTTTGCATACAAATGATTTGAATGTTCGCCAGACAGTGGCGGGTAGTGTTAGTCAGATTCCCGAAGATTTTAGAATAGAATATGAAACATTGCTGGATGATAAATCATATCAGACTCAGGAAATCGCTTTGTATTATTTATGGAAAAACTTTCCTGATCACCGAACGGAATATTTAAATAAATCTAAAAACTGGATTGGTTTTAACGATTATAATCTTCGTACTTTATGGCTTTCGCTGGCATTGTCAACTACTGATTATACCGATAATCCGGAAGCTTTGATTTCTGAATTAATTGCTTTTTCTTCCACTAAATACGAAGCCACAACGCGACAAAATGCATTAGAGAAACTAATTGCTTTTAAACTGGTTAACGATCAGGTTTTGAGCTATTTGGTAAATTCAACTACACATCATATGTGGCAGTTTTCAAAATTTGGAAGGGATTCAATTCGAATTTTATTAAAAAATCCTGAAATGCGTGCATCGTTTGAAAGAATTTTGCCTAATTTGACCCCCGATGAACAGTTTCAATTAAATCGTTTATTAAAAGAATAAAGACCATAGATTATGGATCATAGAGAATTAAAAATTAATCTGTTCTCTTTGTTTTTTACTCTGTTTTCTTATCCCCAAAAACAAAAAATACCTACAGTAAGTTTATGAGAGCATTGGTTATTTCCGGTGGAGGCAGCAAAGGGGCATTTGCCGGCGGTGTCGCACAGTATTTAATAGAAGAAAAAAAATACGAATACGATATGTATTTGGGAACTTCAACAGGAAGTTTATTGATTCCGCATTTAGCTCTTGGGCATATTAAAAAAATTCATTGGGTATATACCAATGTGACGATGAATAAAATCTTTAATATTTGCCCTTTTGTTGTAAAAGTAAAAGACGGAATTGATATTGTAACCATCAATCACTTTAATGTTATCCGTCAGTTTTTTAAAGGAAAAAGAACTTTTGGAGAAAGTAAAGGTTTACAGAAATACATTAAAGGCAACTTTTCTTTATCAGACTTTAATAAACTCAAAAAATTGCATTCTGATGTTATTGTTACGGTTACCAATCTAACCAAAAATGAAGCCGAATATAAATCTGTAAAAGATTGCACTTACGAAGAATTTTGTGACTGGACATGGATTTCGAGTAACTATATTCCGTTTATGAGTTTAGTTACCAAAAACAATTATGAATACGGAGACGGAGGATTTTCAAGTTTAGTTCCAATCCGTGAAGCGATCAATCGCGGAGCAACCGAAATTGATGTAATTATTCTCGAAACCGAAGTCAACACAAGTAAGATGGTTATTGGTAAAAACCCATTTTCATTGATGATTGACTTGTTTAGAATTGCATTAGATCAGGTAGAAAAACATGATATTGCTATAGGAAAACTTATGGCAAACAATAAAGATGTAAAACTTAATTTATATTACACGCCCACAAAACTAACAGATAATGCTTTAATTTTTAATAAAGAAGTAATGAAAGAATGGTGGGAGCAAGGCTATGAATACGCCCAGAATAAGTCGGAAGTTATGAGTGATAATAAGTAAATTTTACTTTCAAAATATAAAAAATAAAAGGTCGTAAAGTATGTTTTACGACCTTTTGTTTATTTAGGATTTAACGATTACGAAAGCCCAAGTTCCGGCAATAATAGACTTTTGTGTTTTTCTTTATTAAACAAACGAAGATAAAAATAACCTGTACCTGCGATACCCATCATAAGTCCGGGCGTATATTGTCCTGTGTTTAATCCCGTTGACCACTGAATATTATTATCCTGATATTTACTAATACCGGCGTTTCCTACAGCTTCTGCAAGTTGTTGGTATTCAATTCCTCCACAATCAAGTATGATATCTGCATTTCCTGCTATACCATGACAGATCGAATAATTGGTATTAGTAAGGTTCTCCATAAGGCCATGATAAATAGATTTGGTCGTAGTGTTTAATGCTGTATTCATTTCGTTTTCAAAAACGGTATCCGGATAAATTTTATTTGCTTTTAATCGTGATATTGTAATGCCCGGGGCTCCATGACACCACGCTAAACTGCAAACATTTGCGGTAGAATTTGATGTAACGTCATCTCTAAAATCCGGCCAGTTTTGCTGAGAAATATCAAATGACTGACGTTCATAATTAAAACCTCCTTGTGCACCTTCTAAAAATATCGGATTTTGAGTTACCTGATACAATTGCAATAAAGCCAAAGCAATTCCTGAAGATCCGTGTGAAAAACCAGTTAGATTTTTTTTAGATGGAACCGTTGCCCATGACCAAACAGAATTATTTTTTACAGCGGCATTACACAATAAAGTGCCTAAAGCAATGGCTTTATCAAGAAATTCCTGCTGTTTAAATGTCATGTAAGTATCTAAAAGAATGGGAATTGTACCTGCTGCACCACTTATAACATCAATTTCGTATGATTGAAGTGATTCTGAAGGAATACTGTTGAGTAAATCTATGCCGTCTTTTACCCAGTCTTCTCTGTTAATTTCTTTTCCTACTTTAATTAACGTTACTGCTATTCCGGGTTTTCCTGCATAGAAACCATGATTGATTGAATCGTACATAGTTGATTTGATTTGCTCTACACTGCCTTCAATCGTTTTTAATAAAATTGGATCTTTTCTTTCGCTGTATAAAGCTGTCAAAAATAAGGCAATACCTGCAGTACCGGAATATACATCAGGGCCAAAAGTTTTCATTACAGCTTGGTATGTTCCGTCTAAAGGCTCAAAGGAATAACCCTGCCAGGTACAGGATTTATCATGCCATATACTGCTTTTCATTAAATGGCAGCCAATATTCCAGGCGGTTTCAAGAAAATTATTTTTATCGGTCTGGTTCATAATAGTTTCTTTTAGTTGAATAGTATTTTTGATCCTTTATTTAGGTAAGTTGTTTTCGGGTTTATTCCTTTTTGAATAAAAGTTTTTTCAATTTCATTAAGAATTGAATTTGCATCCAAATTTTTTGATGCTGTCTGTAGTAAAGTTTCGGCTATAATAGAGGCTCTGTTCATTCCAAAACTTTCGTGTTCGTTTGGACTTTCGGCAACACCAACACCTTTTGAATATTTGTATGAAAAGAGAGGAATATCTTCCTGAAGATAATTTTTCATTTCTTCAAAAATTTCAGGCAGTAGCCTATTAATTATAGAAAGCATAGAATCTTCGATATACAATACAGCTGCATCACGGCGAAAATATAAACCAGGATGATTTAAACATTTGAACAGAAAAGGAATGTTATAATAGTTGAGTTTCTTCGTAATCAGATTAACCAGTATTGGTGCGCCTTCGCTGATACAATTCCAATAAATCCGTGTAAGTTTTTGGGTTGAATTTAATTGCTCATTGCTGAAAACATAATAAAAAGTGGGCTGCCTGTATTTGTCTTCTTTAGGAAACAAAACAGCGACTTTTTGTCCAACTTCCAGAGTTGAACCAACAGGTATTTCAATTAAAGAAGATGTCTGGATTATACGAGTTTCAATGCCTTTTTCAATTTCTAAATATTCGTTTGGATAAATACTTTTTATAACCCAGTTGTGTTCTGTTTTATTTTTAGTATGATTGTTTTGAGACAGTAATTCTGTAAAAGCTTCATCAATAGTATTAAAATCAAATTGTCTATTATCATTTCCTGATTGATAGCTTTCTTTTAATGCATAACATTCAGAGTATAGAATACTTGTAAGATAGGATAGTTTATTTTCAGATGTAATTGCATACTGCTTGTTTCGAAATGTTATAAAAGCATCTGAAATATGTAACTGACTGATAAGTCTGGTAAGTTCATTAATTATAACTTTATCCTGGAACATGATCATATACTTTAATGTTAAACAATTCGTCTAAAGCAGCAATTGGATTATTCATGATATTAAATGCAAGTTGAATACAGCGCATATTATTGGCTTCAATTTTTGAATTATAAGTGATTCCTTCTAAACTTGTCTGAATTATTCTGGCGGCCGTAAGCTGAATAATCCGAATTAAAAATGAATTATGATAATCTTCAGGATATTCCTGTAGCGACATATATTCATACAGAAAAGCTTTTGCAGAAGATTGTGTGTTTTTGATGTCATAAGGCTGCATGTGTTCAGGTAATTTGTAACCGGTCGGGTCGTTATTATCAAATCCGAGAAGCCATGCACTTATGTAAGACTGCATTAAACCAGCCACATCCCACATTGGATCACCAATATCTGCCAGTTCCCAGTCGATTAGTTTTTGTGAAAAACCTTTTTCATTTGATGTGATCAAAAAGTTGATCCATTTTATATCACCGTGTATCAGGTGCGTAAATTTCCATGATAAGGCAAGATTAGTTAATGTAGTTTGCAATACATGATTTTCTTTGATCAAACTTATGATACTTGTACTTGCTTCGTTATTTACAAAAAACTGATCGGCATTATATTGATCCAATTGTAATATCCACGGCAACATTTTTGGAAACATTCCGGTGTCTGTTTTTTTATCAGGTATAATATGATAGGCTGATAATATAGCGGCTTGCCCGCGAGCAAGATTTAAGTCAAAGTTTTTTGTGAGCGCATAATACTCATATAAATTTTTGGAATTATATAATAGTTCTGTTACCATTATATTGTGGTCATCATCATAATCAAGAAGTTGAGGAACAATAGAAGCAATTGCAGAAAACTCGCTGTTGCTTTTAAAAAAATTGTATGCGCTTATTTCTCTTATAAACAAATTATTGCTAACCGGATCTTTTTCCATTTGTTTTGCAAAAAGAGAATTTTCAGGTTTAATAATAATCTTCAGGATATTATTCCTTGTTTTTACAGGATGTACCATAAAATGTCCCTTAACAACGTCATCTTCATTAAGAAGCTGTCGCTTATGTAAATAGTGATATACGGTTTCTGGAGTTAATTGCATAGTTTGAGGATTTAAGTATTAAAAAAACAATCGCAGGACTTTTAGATCCTGCGATTTTTTAAATAATTAATTTATGAACAGATAAATGGTATTCCTGTACAAGATACTGTTGGTATACAAGACAATGTAGGAACACAAGATACTGTTGGTATACACTGATTTACCGGTAATGTAGGTACAGCAGCAGCATTTGCATCAGCACCAACTGATCTACATATTGGAGGAAATGTTGGAAAACAAACCAATGTTCTGGCTTCTGCACCGCTTCCTAGATTAGCTTTCAAATCAGCTCCTTGTTGTGCTGCACAAATAGGAGATATTCCTGTTACGCATGACGTAATTGTTGGAACACATTGTACAGTTGGGATTGTAATGCACTGCGTGATCGGAATAGTTGGAAAAGCTGAAGCATTTGTACCAGCACCTTGTTGGGCAAGACAAATAGGAGAGATTCCCGTTACACATGATGTAATCGTCGGAATACATTTTACAGTCGGGATTGGAAAACACTGCGCGATCGGAATAGTTGGAAAAGCGGCCGTATTTGCATCAGCTCCTTGTTGTGCTGCACAAATAGGAGATATTCCTGTTACGCATGACGTAATTGTTGGAATACATTGCACAGTTGGGATTGTAATGCACTGCGTGATCGGAATAGTTGGAAAAGCTGCAGCATTAGTACCACCACCTTGTTGCGCAAGGCAAATAGGAGAAATTCCTGTTACACATGATGTAATTGTCGGAACACATTGTACAGTCGGAATTGGCAAACACTGCGTGATTGGAATAGTCGGAAAACCAGCAGCAGTTTTAGCATCAGTCCCTTGTTGCGCAAGACAAATAGGAGAAATTCCTGTTATACATGATGTAATTGTCGGAACACATTGTACAGTTGGGATTGGCAAACACTGCGTAATCGGAATAGTTGGAAGAGTAGCAGCATTTGCATTAGCACCCTGTTGTGCCGCACAAATAGGAGAGATTCCCGTTACACATGACGTAATTGTTGGAACACATTGTACAGTTGGGATTGGTAAACATTGCGTAATCGGAATAGTTGGAAAACCAGCCTGACTATTTAAGTAATTGTTATAGATATCGCCTTTCAATAATGGAGAAGAAGCAGTATCATCACAATGACAAGGTTCGTTTAATGAACCACTTGCATGTAATGTTAACAAACTTACAAACTGGCTGTCATCGATTTCATTTTCGATACCGGCAAGTAACAATGGAACAGTAAATGTGTGACTATAATTGAAGCATTTCCATCCAAGGAACGGAACATCAATACATGGATTAAGGCCTAAATCAAAACTAAAAACACCACTGGCTTCGTTGAAGTTAGTGATGCTTACTGTGATTTTGAACTTGCTAAAGGGCTGCCATGTAAAACTTGTATTGGTATTAAAGCTAAAGCTTTTGTTTACATTTCCAAAAGGAGTTTTTAATCCTATTGTGATAGTAACCTGACCTTTTACAGCACTGGCACTGATACACGCGCTACAACCCAGGAAGGATGGCGTGCACCACTCTGATGCAGCAAGACTGTCATACCCTTGGTATACAGCCCCGTCTTCTACGTTTGAAATTTTTGTCATAATTTTAGGTGGTTGATTAGATACCTACTCTTTTTCAGGGTTTTTCGGTTTTCTTCCCTATGTTTTGGTGGGGTTGCTTATCGTTTAAAATTTAATTGACAATAGCTTTTTTTTTGCGATGTCATGTAAACACATGTTGGTTTTTATTGTCGTAAGCATTTATTGATAAGCCGAATAAGTAATAATGCTAGCCTTTATTTATTATTCGTAAATAAAATTACTAGGCATATAAGCCTGGAAGGGGAAGAAATGACATGAACAGGAAATTGTATGTCATGAAAGAATGAAAATGGGACATAAAAAAAATACTCTTTCAAATGATGAAAGAGTATTTTATAAGATATGATATTTTTGAGTAACTAGTTGTTTACTAGTTTTTTATGGAATTGTAGTATTATGCAAAAGAGATTAATTCTACCACAATTCTGCAACTTCATTTTTAATATATCCTAAAGCAGCATTGCTCGGAGATTGTTTTTCTAATAAATCGTTTAAAATTACTTCGCGCAATTTGTCAGCACTATCAACACGGTCGCTCATTGCCGCTTTACGAATCATTTGGATAGTTGAATTTTTTGCCGTTGTAATGATAGTCCAACATTCGTCAGACATATAAATTTGTTGTGTCAGATTATGTTCAAATTCCTGTTCAATCTGCTCAATTACAAAATTCTCATAATCGTGTTTTTCATTAGAAATAGGAGAAATTCTTATTAGTAATTTAGTCAGATTGATACGTTCTAAAAATAAAGTCATACGCTCGTAAGCCTGCAAACG
>SEBM01000658.1 GCA_004296145.1 Flavobacterium sp. | reverse complement strand
CTCTTGGACGTACGTGATGTACTTCTGCGGTGTAAATATCGCCAATAATATCTTTAAATTGCTTATAAAGATTAGTATTATCGTGTTCGTGTATTTTTGATATTAAATTTTGACGCAAAGCCAAAATAGCTCTTCTTCCTAAATCAATCAATTTTACTTCTTCAGAAACCTCTTCACCAATTTCAAAATCCGCTTCGATCATTCTTGCTTCTGTCAAAGTAATTTCTTCATTTTCAAAATCAAGATCTTCGTCAGCAACAATTACTCTTCTTCTCCATATCTCCATATCCCCTTTATCAGGATTAATGATAATATCGAAGTTGTCATCAGAACCGTATTTTTTCTTCAATGCATTTCTAAACACGTCTTCTAAAATTGCCATAAGCGTTACACGATCAATAAGTTTATTATCTTTAAACTCTGAGAATGAATCGATTAATGCTAAATTTTCCATGCGAATTCTTTAATTAAAATGTTACTGTAACAATTGCCTCTTTAATTTCTGTATAAGGTATTTGTTGCTCTTTTTGAACTGTTTCTTTTCCTTTTCCTACTTTTTTCGGTTCTCTTGCTTTCCAAGACAAAATTATAAAAACATCGTTAGCTTCCACTAATTCTGCTTCAATTTTTTCAGTATTTGTAGTCACAATCAACGTTCTACCAATATTTTTCTTGTATTGTCTTATTAATTTCAACGGTGATCCTACTCCAACTGATGCTACTTCAAGAGAAAAATCCTGCTCTTCACGATCCAGGTTATTCTCGATTGCACGGCTAATATCAATACAATCCTGCAGTGCAACTCCGTTATCTCCGTCTAAACCAACACTAATTTTGAAAGAATCTGAAATAGAAAGATCAATCAAAAAGATTGATGGCTTTTCCAGAAGTGCTTCTGAGATTAATGAGTTTACTTTTTCTTTAAATGTCATAATTTTATAAAAAGAGGGGACACTTAGTCCCCTCATTATTTAGATTTTAATAAATAACGGTGCAAATATAGTGATTTTTTTATAAATCAAAATAAATAGATTACCCTAAAATATTTCTTATCTTTATAATAGCATTAAAACAAAAGAATTTTCACAATATTTAATACCTAAAGATATGAAACGAATTCTAGTACCTACCGACTTCTCAGAACATGCAGAAGATGCTTTAAAAGCCGCCGCAGAAATCGCTAAAAAAAACGATTCTGAAATTGTTATTTTACACATGCTCGAATTGCCTCATCAGATGAATGACGCTATTACAGGAAGCGCAAGTATTCCTGAGACAATGCTTTTTATGAAAAAAGCGAATGAAATGCTTGACGAAGTTTCCGGCAGACCTTTTCTTGACGGAGTTCCCGTAACTGAAATTGTAAAAATGGACAAACCCATTCACGGTATCACACAAATAAGTAAAGATTACGACATTGATTTAATCGTAATGGGATCTCACGGAACCTCTGGCGTAGAAGAATTATTGATAGGCTCTACTACTGAAAAGGTGGTTAGAAATTCTGAAATTCCGGTTTTAATTATCAAAAAAGATGTTTCTAATTTCAATCCGGACAATATTGTATTTGCCTCAGATTTTACAGATGAAAGCAAACAACCGTTTGAAAAACTTCTGAAGTTCACAAAAGTTTTTGATGCAAAACTTCATTTGGTTACAATCTGCACACCAAATAGTTTTAAACCAACTCATGTTATTGAAAAAGCAATGAACGAGTTTATTGCAGAATTTAATCTGACAAATTATTCAACCCACATTTACAACGACACTAATATTGAAAAAGGAATTCTAAACTTTTCGAATGCAATTAATGCCGATATTATTGGGATGTGTACTCATGGCAGAACTGGATTTGCTCACTTCTTTAACGGAAGCATAAGCGAAGGACTTGTGAATCACGCCATAAAACCTGTTATCACATTTAAAATTTAGCCTATGTAAAACTATACTACTTCAACAATTAAGCTTCTCAATCGGGAAGCTTTTTTTATTTAAAAAACACAATTAAGCATGAGCTTTTAAACAAAGTCAACTTGAGCTTTTGAACAAAGTTGACACTGAATTTCCTGTCGACCTTTGTCAAATAAAAATCATTAATAAAAACAATAT
>SEBM01000116.1 GCA_004296145.1 Flavobacterium sp. | reverse complement strand
TCATAAATCAATTCTAATAATCCAGTCTTCCCAGTAGCACTTTGTCCAATAAAACATATTTTATCCAGCGGTTCACCTTTACGCTCACCACTTTGATAAGTAAAATCAAAATCTAGATTTTCTAAATGTCTAAACTGATCGATATGTAATTTTGAAATTTTCATTTATTGAGTTTTTACAAATCTAATTAAAATATATTTGCTATTGTAAACTGTGACTGCGACTGAAAACTAAGCGCTAATCACTTTAATAGTATTCTTAACTTCCTCAGCAATACGTCTTGCTTCCTGCATATCTTCATTTACAATCGTAACATGACCCATTTTTCTAAAAGGACGAGTTTGTTTTTTACCGTAAATATGTGGTGTAACACCATTCCATCCTAAAATAGTTTCAATGTTTTCATAAACAACATCTCCGGAAAATCCTTCGGCACCTACTAAATTTACCATAATTCCGGCAACTTTACTATCTGTGTTTCCTAACGGAAGATCCAGAATGGCACGTAAATGATTTTCGAATTGTGACGTATAACTTGCTTCTATAGAATAGTGACCGGAATTGTGTGGACGGGGAGCAACTTCATTTACCAAAATTTCATCTTCGTTGGTTTGAAACATTTCCACTGCTAAAAGTCCAACGTGATTGAATTTCTCCGAAACATTCAAAGCAATTGCTCTGGCTTTTTCTGCTACTTTTTCGTCGATTCTTGCAGGACAGATTACATATTCTACCTGATTGGCTTCCGGGTGAAATTCCATTTCTACAACCGGATATGTTTTGATTTCTCCTGATGGATTTCTGCATACAATAACCGCTAATTCGTTTTTAAACGGAACCATAGTTTCTGCAATACATTCTACGTTTGGAAGATCATCCAAATCAGAAATCTGGCGAATTACTTTTACACCATTACCATCATAACCAAATTCGGTACATTTCCATACAAAAGGAATCGTAATTTCGTTATTTCCAACTGACTTAGACAAATGTTCGTGATTCTCAAATCTTAAATAAGAAGCTGTCGGAATATTACTTTCGGTATAAAAATCTTTTTGAACACCTTTATTCTGAATTCCTTTTAAGGTTTTTGGAGAAGGATAAACTTTTAGACCTTCATTTTCTAATTGCGTTAAGGCTTCAAGATTAACCAATTCAATTTCAAAAGTTAAAACATCAACTTGTTTACCGAAATTGTAAACGGTTTCATAATCCATCAAATCACCTTTGAAGAATTTATTACAGGCAATTTTACTCGGAGCTTCGTCGCTCGGATCTAAAACATAAGTTTGTATGTCAAATTTTCTGGTGTCAGACAATAACATTTTACCTAATTGTCCGCCGCCCAGAATTCCTAATTTAAAATCAGAAGAAAAATAATTCATTTGTGTTGTGTTTTTGCAAAGATACTTTTTAATCTTTTTTTACCCTAAAAATTTTTTAGCTACAGATTAAAAGGATGGTAAATGATTTTTATAAAGTTTGCCACGAATTACACGAATTGCACGAACCAATTTAGCGCTGCAAAAATTTGTGTAATTCGTGTAATTCGTGGCAAATAAATTTTATTTCATTTTCTTTAAAACTTCTTTGGCAACTGCTTTGTATGCAGCCGAATGATCGCCGTAATCTTTGTCGATTATTACTTTTAGTTCAGGATGAATCCAGTCGTAATGATTTCCTAAAATGTATAAAGTTCTTATAGAATAAGCTTTTGTGGCGACTTTTACATCGTTTATAAGCCAGTCAAAAGAAGCTTCTATACAATTTTGTAAATTTTCTTCGGTTAGCAAAACACTGTTTTCGTCTTTTTTATAATGTGATTTTATCAAGAGCTGAACCACTTTTGCAATTGGCCGAATGGCACTTTCATCTTTAAGGATTTTTAAATTCGAACAGAAAAAATCAAGATGTGACTGTAGCCAGTTTAATTCTTCATAACAAACAAATTCAAGGATCCAGCAAGCTTTATGATTGTTTTTGTGCAAAGGCAAAAAACAAATCGAAACTAATTCATCAAAAAGAGCTTTGTTTTCCAGAATTTCCTGCGCCACTTTAAGGCGATTCTCCCTGTACGCATTTACATAGTCTAGTTTTGAATGAAGTTCAGAACACATTCTTTTTGGTTTTGGTTTGATATGAAGCATCTAAAATAAATAATTTAATGAAACCGTTCCATAATAATTTACAGGAAGTCCGGGATAATAATATCGCGGAGCCGCATTTCCTACGCTAACGGCATTTGGTAAGATTAGTGCAGCATATTTTTCATTTGTTACATTATTTATTCCGGCAGCAAAATGTGTTGTTAATTGTGGAAGAATTTCAAAACGATACCCTGTTTTCAAATTTACAATCGAATAAGAATCAGAATAAGCTGAGTTAGCATCATTTAGCGGAATTTCATCCACATATTGATAATCGGCAGAAAGGTAAATTCCCAAACGGGTATTCAAAAATAATCCGGCGTTGGCTTTGTTGGCAGCAACACCTGTTAGTTTATTTTCCGAATAATCATTTCCGTTGTCGACAAATTCTTTGAATTCATAATTTCCAATGGATGCCGAAGCATAAGAATTTAAATTAAAAAATGAATTAATTGGCCAATTATGGTTTAAGGAAATTTCGATTCCTTCATGAAAAGTTTTTCCCGCATTTATGCCTACATATTGATCATCACCAATTCTTTTGGCAACTAACAAATCTCTGATTTCCATTCGGTAAATACTTAATTCTGCATAAAACTTTTTATTAAAAAAATATAATTTTCCGCCGAGCTCAAAATTATAACCATTTTCAGGTTTTATATCTGTATTGATCGTTCCCTCGCTTGTCAGAGTTTCTTCTGTCGATGGCAATGAAAACCCACGGCTGGCAGAAAAATAAATTGTTTGCTGCTGATTGGGTTTGTATAATAAAGATAATTGTGGAGAAAAGATACCGTCATAACTATATTTTTGAGTCGAATTAAGATTGTAGTTTTCTAACTCAAATTCTGTTTTGTTGTAATTAATTCCGGCCTGAATTTCAAAATGCTGCGAAAGCAAAGTTCTGATTTGCGAAAAGATATTATAGAAATTTCTTTTCTGGCCATTTTCTGTAAGCTGATTTCCTTGTAAACTTCCCTGTCCATTATTTTGGAGATATAAATTTTCAAAAGTATTTCCTTTATAATGATCCCTGAAATATTCAATCCCGGCTATGAACTGATTTTCAGTTTCGCTAATTTTAAATTTTCCCGAAAACTGCGTTCTCGCTCCGCCCGAAAAAGTATACTGACGAAGAACATCAAAAGGCCTTGGTTCGTTACTGTCTTTGTAATTAATAAAAACAGAAGTAGAATTATCCAGATTATCATTAATCTTAAAATCATACGCCAAACCTGTCAACGTTGATTTATATTCTTTATATCCTTTTGCAGCTACCCAGGTTGTCGCTCCCGATTTCGGATTGTTTTCAAAAGCTGTTTTGTTGATCGAACTCGGAATATAAGATTTCAAATACGTATAATTTGAAAGATAGGTCAGTTTGCTGTTTTTCTTTCTGAATAATTCTCCCGCAAGCGTAATTCCTTCACGATTATAATCACTATTGTCTCTCCAGCCGTTCGTTTCCATTTTATGATAACTCAGATTAAGACTTCCTTGTTTTTCATTTAAACTATAATTGAGGCTGTTTTTTAATAATCCGAATGAACCAACAACAGTACTAATACCGCTACTTTGTCCGTTTGTTTTAGAAAGTTGAGGTGAAATTAAAATAGCGCCACCCAATCCTGCACCATAAACGCTCGATAGCGGACCTTTGATTATTTCGATCTGGCTGAGGTTTTCCAAATCAATATCGTCAATAACAGTTTCGCTATTTCCGGATGTCAACGGAATACTGCCGTAAAAAGCCCTGATTTTATTAGTTCCGTATGGAGTTCTGGCGCCAATACCGCGAATAGAAATGCGGCTTGTCGTAAAATTTGCAGATTGCATAAAAACGCCTGGAATCGTGTTGATTACCGTGCTAATATCTGTAGTGTTGTTTTGTAAAAGCTGTTTTTTGGATAAAAGGCCAATAGAAGCAGGAGTATTTTGTATATCCTTATTGATGTGAAATGAACTGATTACAACTTCCTGTAGTTTTTCTGTTTTGGAAGAGTCAATTGTTTTGCTTTCGTTATTTTGTGATTGCATATTTTGAATACAAATTAGTACAAAATAGAGAAACCAATATTTTTTTAAAGCCATGAAGGTGTTTGATTAAAGGCGTATTTTTTAACACATAGAAACATAGAAGTGAGGCAAAAAAGGCATTTTCGTTTTAAATTCACTAGTATGTGATAAACGAATTTTATTTGGTTTTGAAACAAAAATCTATATTTCTATGTGTTTAAATTTTTTAATTGAATTTGAAAGAATTATTTAGCAGTAACCTGCCAGATAGTATTTGAGCTGTCGTCATTTACAAGAAGCGATCCGTCATTCATAACCGTAACCGCAACCGGACGGCCATAAACTTCTGCTTTTTCTTCATTTGAAATAAAACCGGTCAGAAAATCTTCAGGTTTTCCCGAAGGTTTTCCGTTAGCAAAAGGAACAAATAGCACTTTATAACCAGAAATTTTAGAACGATTCCATGAACCGTGCTGACCTATAAATATTCCGTTTTTGTATTTTGCCGGAAATTTATCTTTAGTATAAAAAGCCAAACCTAAAGAAGCGGTGTGAGCTCCAACCGGAATATCCGGCACAATTGCTTTTTCTACCAGATCTTTGCGCGCTCCTTTCATTCTCGGATCAGGAATATTACCATAATAAGAATAAGGCCAACCGTAGAAACCATCTCTTTTTACACTCGTAACATAATCTGGTACAAGTTCATCTCCCAGTTCGTCACGTTCATTAACCGCAGTCCAAAGTTCGCCATTTGCAGGATTCCAATCCATTCCGACAGGATTTCTAAGTCCGGCGGCATAAATTTTTTCGCCTGTTCCGTCAGGATTAATTTCCAGAATATCAGCTCTTCTAAGTTCTTTATCTACTCCGTGTTCAGCATTATTACTTCCGGATCCAACCGAAACATAAATTTTTGATCCGTCCTTGCTCGCCAGTAAATTTCTTGTCCAGTGATTGTTATAACCTCCGGCAGGAAGTTCAAGGATTTTTGTACCCTGCGTTTCTAATTTCAGAGCATTATTTTTATAAGGATAACGATACAGTCCGTCTGTGTTTGCGATATAGAAAAAATCTTTTAAGACCAACATTCCAAAAGGTTTGTTTAGGTTGGAGATAAAAACGTTGCGGGTTTCAAATTTTCCGTCTTTGTCTGCGTCGCGAAAAACGGTAATCTGATTTTTACTTGCTCTTGTTCCGCTTTCAACAACAAAAATATCATTGTTTGGTGCAATATAAGTCCAGCGTGGATTTTCAAGTCCGTCGGCAAATTTGGTAACCGTAAAACCTTCTGGTGCTACAGGCGTTTTATCCTGTGGCCAGCCAATAACTTTACTATTGTTGGTTTTAGATTCTGTTGCATATGGGGCAGGCAATGTCAGATCGCCAATTGCTGTTTTTACAACTTTGTCAGGTTGTTTTGCCAAAGCTTCTTTTTCTTCTTTTTTTACCTGTCCGTTACAGGCTGTAAATAATACTAAAAGCGATGCTGATAGTATTTGCGTGATTGCTCTCATCGTGGTTTGGAGTTAAAAGTTTTAAAGACAACAATTTACTGAATTCTGAAAATAATCAAATTATAAAAATGTAAACATTAACTGATATTTAACATTAATAAAAAATTGAAGTTACTATATAATTTGTTACCAACAGTTTGGTTGTAATTCTGTATCTTTGCCCATTATTTTAAACATAAAAATAATGATACAACTTCACGATAAACAATTTGTTCCGTTTATTTCGGCAAAAGAAATTGATTTTGCTTTAACGAAAATAGTTGCACAAGTAGAAGATGATTTTGGAGATGACACGCCTATTTTTATAGGAGTTTTAAATGGAGCTTTTATGGTGGTCTCTGATTTTCTGAAAAAATATAAAAAACCATGCGAGGTTTCATTCATTAAAATGGCATCTTATGAAGGGACAGAATCAACTAATTCCGTAAAAGAATTAATCGGAATTAATCAGGATCTGACAGACAGAAGTGTGGTAATTATTGAAGATATAATTGATACCGGAAATACAATTGAAGAATTAAAAGTATTGTTTAAAGCGCAAAACGTAAAACATTTTAAGATTGCAACATTGTTTTTTAAACCGGAAGCGTATACAAAAGACATTAAGATTGATTATGTTGGAATCAGGATTCCGAATAAATTTATCGTTGGTTATGGTCTGGACTATGATGGTTTAGGAAGAAACCTGACTGAAGTATATAAATTAGCAGAATAATTAAAAACAAACACACAACTATATATTCATTTTAAACTTCTTGAAATTAAGAAGTAACAACACTCACTCGTATTATGATTAACATTGTTTTATTTGGAAAGCCAGGGGCAGGAAAAGGAACTCAGGCAGAATTTTTAAAAGAAAAATACAAATTAACACATCTTTCGACAGGAGATATATTTCGTTTCAATTTAAAAAACGATACAGATTTAGGTAAAAAAGCAAGAGTTTTTATGGACAACGGAGAATTGGTTCCTTGTGAAGTAACAACTGCAATGTTAATTGATGAAGTGAATAAACACCCGGATACTGCAGGATTTTTGTTTGATGGATATCCAAGAACTTTAGATCAGGCAGAAGCTTTAGATAAATTTTTGCCAACTATAGGTTCAAGTGTTACAGCAACAATTGCCTTAGAAGCAGACGACGAAATTCTGGTAGCACGTTTATTAGAAAGAGGAAAAACAAGCGGAAGAGTTGATGATCAGGACGAAGAAAAAATTCGTGTAAGATATCAGGAATATAATGAGAAAACAGCTCCATTAATTGGATATTATAAAGAACAAAATAAGTTTTATGCCGTAAACGGTATCGGAACTATTGAAGAAATTACAGAGCGATTAACGTCAGTTATAGATAATTTGTAGAAGCTTTTTCGAGCTGCCGTTTATTTTCCCGATAAGCTGTCGGGACACAAAAAACTATTTTTCCACACCATAAAACAGGTTTTCGAAAGTTGCCGTTTTCTGGCAGGAAAAATTAGTTTTTTTAGATCATAGCATTGCTTTTGATCTGTATTATAATAATTTAGATTACAAATTACACAAAGAACCATTCAATAACGAATAACCTACAAATTGGAAATACTAATAATATTTTTTCTGATACTATTAAACGGAGTTTTCTCCATGTCTGAAATAGCGCTGATCTCAGCCAGAAAAAACAGATTGGAAACAGCTGCAAAAAAAGGAAACAAAAGTGCCAAAATAGCACTTGATTTAGCGAATTCACCGAATAAGTTTTTATCAACCGTACAAATCGGAATTACCTTAATCGGAATTTTGACAGGTATTTATTCAGGAGATAAAATCACAATTGATGTTGAGACTTTCGTCAGCGGATTTGAGGTTTTAAAACCTTACGCACATTCTGTTGCCGTTGGAATTGTGGTTGTCGTTTTAACTTTTTTCTCTCTGGTTTTAGGAGAATTACTTCCAAAACGAATCGGATTAAATTATCCGGAATCTATTGCAAAAATGGTGGCAATGCCAATGAAAATCATTTCGATTATTACGGCGCCATTTATTTGGTTGTTGACAACTTCTACAGAATTTTTATTAAAAATTCTTCAGATAAAACCAACAGCAGATGGAAAAGTTACCGAGGAAGAAATTAAAGCTATTATAAAAGAAGGAACAGAAGTAGGAGAGGTTCAGGAAATTGAACAGGATATCGTAGAGCGTGTTTTTCATATTGGTGACAGAAAAGTAAGTTCGCTGATGACACACCGAAAATCAGTTGATATGCTTCCTCTAAACGCTGACAAAGCAAAAATAAAAGAATTGGTTTTGATGGATTTACATACTGTTTATCCGGTTTACAGCGACAACTACGATGATATTGTCGGAATTGTAACTTTAAAAAACATTTTTGCCAATATAGAAAGTGATCATTTTGATTTATCAGCAATAATGACAGATGCTCCTTATTTAATGGAGCAGACAACAGCATACAAAGCACTTGAAAATTTCAAAAAAACAGGCGTTCACTATGCTTTGGTTTCAGATGAATATGGCGTTTTTCAGGGAATTATTACCCTAAACGATATATTAGAAGCTTTGGTTGGTGATGCATCCGATTTTTATAAAGATGAATTCCAGCTTATCGAAAGAGAAGACGGTTCATGGATTGTTGACGGACATTATTCGTTACACGATTTCTTAACTTATTTTGAGCTTGACGAACTAACAAATGATTACGAAGTCAACACCGTAAGCGGAATGATTATGACCGAGCTTTCTCATATTCCAAAAGAAGGAGAAAAATTAATCTGGCAAAAATTTGTGCTTGAAGTATTAGATATGGATGGCGTAAAGATTGATAAAGTGCTTGTAAAAGCGCTTAAAGAGTAAAAATAAAATAGTTTTCAGTCACAGTTTTTAGTCGCAGTTTGCACTGAAAACCGAAATTGCGACTGAATAAAAAATAAATTATAGTTTCAGTTGCAGTTTTCAGTCACAGTTTGGTGCTGAAAACTGCGACTGTGACTGAATACTTAGAAAAATGACAGAAGGAAATTTTGTAGATTATGTTAAGATATATGTTTCTTCCGGAAAGGGAGGAAAGGGATCTACACATTTGCACAGAGAGAAATTTATTGAAAAAGGAGGCCCGGACGGAGGTGATGGTGGCCGTGGTGGACACGTATATTTAGTTGGTAATAAAGGACTTTGGACATTGTTCCATTTAAAATTTGCGCGCCATATTAAAGCGGGTCACGGAGGAGACGGTGGAGGAGATCGTAGTACAGGTGCTGACGGTGAAGATAAATATATCGAAGTACCTCTTGGAACTGTTGTAAAAGACAAAGAAACAGGTGAAACTTTATTTGAAATCACCGACGACGGAGAAAAAAGAATCCTTTCTAAAGGAGGAAAAGGAGGTTTAGGAAACTGGCATTTTAGAAGTTCTACCAACCAGACACCAAGATATGCGCAACCAGGTTTACCGGGTGTAGAAATGGATGTTATTTTAGAATTAAAAGTTCTGGCCGATGTAGGTTTAGTAGGTTTTCCTAATGCAGGAAAATCAACTTTATTATCTGTATTGACTTCAGCAAAACCAAAAATTGCAGATTATCCTTTTACGACTTTAAAACCAAATTTAGGAATCGTTGCTTACAGAGATTTTCAATCGTTTGTAATTGCAGATATTCCCGGAATTATTGAAGGTGCGGCAGAAGGAAAAGGTTTAGGACATTATTTCCTGCGTCATATTGAGCGTAACTCTACTTTATTGTTTTTAGTTCCGGTTGATACTCCGGATATTAAAGCAGAATACGATATTCTGGTAAACGAATTGACAAAGTATAATCCGGAAATGCTGGACAAAGAACGTCTTTTAGTTATTTCTAAATGTGATATGCTGGACGATGAACTAAAAGCAGAATTAAAAACAGAATTAGATGTTTCTTTCAAAGATGTTCCTTATATGTTTATTTCATCTGTTGCCCAACAAGGTTTGACAGATCTGAAAGATAACCTTTGGAAGATGCTGAATGAATAAAAAATATAATTTGAATAAAAAAAACC